>CAYWUD010000032.1:0-6768 GCA_964461355.1 uncultured Pseudomonadales bacterium
CGAAAGCGGTCTGCAGTACAAGGTACTGAGTGCAGGTAAAGGTGATCGTCCGGCTGCCGATGCAGTGGTCACGGTCGATTACGAAGGGCGTCTGCTCGATGGCACGGTATTTGACAGCAGCTATGAGCGCGGCGAGCCGATCGAGTTCCCGCTCAATCGTGTGATTGCCGGCTGGACCGAAGGCCTGCAGCTGATGAACGCGGGCTCGGCGTACGAGCTCTACATCCCGGCCGGCCTGGCCTACGGCGAACGCGGTGCGCCGCCGAAAATCGGCCCGAACGAAGTGCTGATCTTCAAGGTCGAACTCAAGTCCTTCAAGCCGCAGGTTGCCGCCAGCGAATAAGTACGCTTACGGCTCCAGCTCGTAACTGCGCCCGTTCGATGCCAGGGCGCGAAAGCGCTGGCCTCCCGCAAAGGCCAGCGCTCTGACGGAAATGCCGGTCGGTTTCCAGACATCCTTGCGACTGAGGTGCCAGCTGTGCAGACGCTGTCCCTCGGGCACCGACCACAGGTAGACATCTCCGGCGCTGGAGCCGGTCAAAAGCTGCTGGCCATCGGCGCTGAAGCGCGCACTGCTCTGGGTCTGACGTTCCAGCCCGAGGGTCGCCAGTGCCTGATCCCGTGCAAACAGATGGCCGGATCGCGATTGCGCGGCGGCGAACTGATAGCGGCCATCATCACTGAGCGCGACGGTCACGACCTTGTGGCCGAGATCCCAGCGCTCGAGCAATACCCCACGCTCAAGATCCCAGAGTTTCGCCTGCTGATCGTCAGCACCGCTCAGACCGAGGCGGCCATCGGGGGTGAGCGCGACGGCGTTGACGATATCTTCATGGGGCAACACCCGCAGAACGCCAACGCGGCGGTCGAACAGCAGCACCTGATGGTTGGCCAGCCCGATGAGTGCGCGCTGACCCGTTTGATCCAGAGCGATACTGTTGGCATCGGCAGGTAGTTGCCAGTAGCCGAGGGATTTACCGGTCCCGGCATTCCAGAACACCAGACCGCGATCGTGGTCGGTGGTCGCTGCGATCGCCCCGTTGCCCGAGAGCGCGCTGCTGCTGATCAGACTGTACTCACCGCCCTGGTGGTTCCAGTTATACAGGCGCTGCGCACCATCCCAGAAACTTGCGCCATGGTTGATCGAGCCGATCAGCGCAAAGCGGCCATCGGCGCTCAGCGTACCGCTGTAGATACCCTGCACGGCCATGTCCTGATGCGCCTGCTCATCGCCGCAGGCGCCGAGTAACAGGCAGAAACCGAGAAGCAGAAGCCGTGTTCGCATGGGTGCTGTCCATCGCCGAAGTGGTGTTTCCAGTCTAGCGGTTGTCGGCTCTGGCGCCCAAGAAGCACGGGGCCGGCCCCTGCATGTGCAGAGGCCGGCTGTGTGCTGATGCGAAGGAGGGGATCAGCGCCGGAGCAGTAAGCGTCGGATCGGTGGAATGGCCAGCAGAATCAGCACAATGGCCGAGCCCCAGGCCAGCGGCTCGGGCAGATGGCCATGGGAGCTGGCCAGTTGCGCCTGCATATCCAGATTCAGCCATTCGACCAGGGCATCGGTGGCGAGGCCGAAGGCGATGCTGCCGACCGCAATCGCGGCCAGATAACCGGTCAGGGCGCGTTGGCCAAGCTCGCGGCGGATGATGCCGAGCGTGCCGATGTTGGTCGCCGGTCCGGCCAGCAGGAACACCAGCACGGTACCGGGCGAGATGCCGGCCAGCAGAAAGGCGGCGGCCAGAGGCGTGCTGGCGGTGGCACAGATATACATGGGGACGCCGATCAGCAGCATCAGCACCATCGCCAGCGGGCCGCTACCCCACTGCGCCAGCAGCTCGGGCGGCAGGAAGGTCGTGACCAGTGCGGCCAGCAGAAGGCCCAGCGCCAGCCAGGGCACCATTTCGCCATACAGGGTCGAACAGGCATAGCGAATGCCGTTCCAGCCGCGCATCAGCCAATGTCCCTGTTCCTGCTGTGCGGACGAGGAGCTGCAGCAGCTCGAGGCTGCGGATGTCTTGGTACCACAGCAGCCGCTAGTGGCGGTGCTGTCTGCCGGCTTCGGGCGTTCAGGTGCGGTCGGTGCGGACCCACTGCAGCAGGATGTGCTCGATGCCGGTGCGGTCTGCGGCTCTGTGCTGCTGCAGCATGCACTGGCGGCCGGGGTGGCTCGGGGCGCACTGAGCACCGAATCACGGCTGCCGCAGCAGGTGCTGATCGGGCTCAGCGCGGTGATCGTGTCAGGTTCGGAGGCCTTCGTTTCGCCACTGCAGCCACCGTTGCGGTGACCGGATGCTGCGGTCGCACGACCGGGCAGGGGCTCTCCGGCCAGGCCCGCAGCGATCGCCAGACAGATGCCGGCGATCGGTCGGACAATGGTAAACAGCGGACCGAGCAGGGCATAACTCAGGGTGATGGAGTCAATTCCGTTTTCCGGCGTGGACACCAGAAAGGACAGGGTGGCGCCGCGACTGGCGCCGCCGCGGCGCAGCGAGATGGCCACCGGTACCACGCTGCAGGAGCATAAAGGTAGCGGCGTGCCGATAATGGCCGCGCGTACCACCGAGCCAAAGCCCGGGCGGCCCAGCCAGCGGTTGAGGTGTTTGGCCGGCAGCCATGCGTGAATCAGACCGGCGATGATCAGCCCCAGTGCCAGCCAGGGGGCGGCATCGAGCAGCAGATCGACAAGGTTAGCTATCAGGGGGGGCATCGGAATCTCCAATGACAGTACTGCGAGTAGATGCTGGGGAGTCTAGGGCTTTCCCTGACTGGAAGGTCAAGGTTTCGGCGGATGAGCAGGGTCAGGCTTGACGAGGGGTAAGCGGGTGGCCGGGACTGCATACAAAAACGGCGCCGCCAGAATACTCCGGGGCGCCGCAGTCAGAAACCGGCTTCAGGCCATGGCGTTTTCGGCCAGTGATGCGGCTTCCAGACGATGGCTTTCGTGCAGCTCTGCGATCAGCTTGTCTTCCAGGCGGAAGCGTTCTTCCATGATCTCGCCCAGATCGGACAGCTCGTCCGGCAATTTCTGCAGCAGGTTGATACAGCTTTCGCTGGTGTCGTAGCGGTCGTTGAAATTCAGAAACAGCTGCGTGTTCTGTTGCAGCAGCAGCGGGATGTTCTGCACCTGGGATACCGAGCCGTCGGCAAACTCGGAGCCCTCTTCGAACAGCTGTTCGTAGACTTCGAAATGACCGGCGCAGATGTAATCCATCATCACTTCACAGAAGCTGGCCACCCGCTGCGCAATCGCCGTCGGAGATTCCTGGCGAAAATCGGTGATGGTCAGCTGACAGTAACGACTGATCAGCTCCTGGCGTTCGTGCAGCCAGCGATCAATGATCTGGGAGACCCCTCCCCAGCGTTCTCGGGCCGATTTGCAGCGTTCCAGCACGTTGAATCCCTCCGTTCCTCTCGTGACGGTAGTGACCGATCCCCCCCAGGATCATGCGGTCAGGGCTTCACTCTAAATCAGCTGTACATTCAAGCACAAGTAAAAATACGTATGCTTTACCGGTTTTGTTTCGGTAAATGCCTATACGGCTTTAGCTGAACAGTCGCTTGATCTTCGGCGCGCGACGAAACTCGAGTACACCGAGCAGGCAGAAGGCACTGAAGGCGATCAGCGACCAGCCGGGAATGCTGATGCCGAACAGCGACCACTGCACTTCGGCACAGTCGCCGGTGCCGTTGAGGAAGATGCGCAGCAGTTCACTGGTGGATGCGGTTTCGATCAGAAATTCCAGCGGCGGTGCGCAGGCCGGTACCAGATCGGCGGGCAGGCTCTGCAGGTACAGCTGGCGCGCAGCCAGGCCGACGCCGGAGAGGGCAAACAGCATCATCAGGCCGGTGTAGGTCTTGTAGCCGCTGCGTCCGGGGTTGTGCAGGAAGGCCAGCAGACATACAAGGCCGGTGGCGGCAAAGGCGATACGCTGCGCGATGCACAGCGGACAGGGGGTCAGTGCCATGACGTGTTCAAAGTAGAGACCGCCGCCGATCATGGCGGCACAGGTCAGGAATCCAAGCAGTGCCAGGGTGCGAGTGCTGGGCAACATGATACAGTCCGTTATCAGAGTCGTTTTGAGTGCAAGTGTCGAACCTCGAGCATTCTACACTTGGCAAACGACAACCTTGAAGTTGGACACTTCAAGATTCCGTGGCAACGGCCGTGAATTGGGACAAAACATGATGCAACGCAAAATCTGGCTAAGTTGGTTCTGGGCATGCCTGCTGGTGCTGGCACCGCCGCTCTGGGCCGAAGAAGAAGCAGCAGGAAACGACAGTGCGGTGCATTACATCCCGCTCAAACCCTCGTTTGTGGCCAACTACGGGCAGAGCGAGCGGTTACGTTTTCTGAAGGCGGAGGTTTCCCTCAGGGTGCGCGGTCAGGCGCAGGTCGACAAGGTCAATCACCATATGCCGCTGGTACGCCATGCGCTGGTGATGCTGTTCAGCGGGCTGGGTGATGAGGATCTCAGGACCACGGCCCAGCGCGAACAGGTGCGCCAGCAGGCCCTCAGTGCGGTGCAGGCGGCCCTGAGCGAGGAAGAGGGCGAGCCGGTTGCCGAGGATCTGCTCTTTACCAGCTTTGTCGTCCAGCGCTAGGGCGGCAGAAAAAACGGGACGCCGAGGCGTCCCGTTTTTGTATCTCAATTGCCCCCTCAGTGCGCAAAGTAGGCGGCGATAAAATCAGCAAAGGGCGGCTGCGGCTGGGCTTCAAGATAGCTCTGCTTGTCCCGGGACTCCTGCGCCAGCTCCTCGAAGTAGCCGCTGCGTTTGGGTTCGAGACCGGTTGCCTGAAAATACGCCGCGTGGCGGCTGGCCAGTTCCTGCATCAGATCGAGGTATTCGCGCCGCTCCAGCGCATCGAGTACCTGCGCCGAAGGACACAGATCCGGTTTGTCCAGCTTCGCCTGCTGCTCACGCAGGCTGTCCTGGAACGGCGTGCCCGGCTGCTGCTGATCGAACAGCTCGGCCAGCGGCTGTAGCTCGTCAATGATCGCTTCACCCCAGGCCGTCAGCGTGACCGGTTGGCCCAGACGATGCAGCTGCAGGCCCGGGCGTCGACCTTCGGTGACGGTGGCGTTGAAGTTGGCTTCGGCTTCACCGCACTCTCCGGCCTCGTGCAGCGGGCTTTCGCGCAGCGCACACCAGGTCAGGAACAGATCGATAAAGCGGGCACAGGTAAGATCGAGCCCCAGCGGCAGGAAGGGGTTGATATCGAGGCAGCGCACTTCGATATATTCCACGCCGCGTTCTGCGAGCGCGTCGACCGGTTTTTCGCCGCTTTTGATCACCCGTTTCGGGCGGATCGGACTGTAGTACTCGTTCTCGATCTGCAGCAGGTTGGTCGAAAGCTGCAGCCAGTGATCATCATGGGTCAGGCCGATTTTTTCGTAGGCCGGATAAGGCGTGCGGATCGCCGCACGCAGGCTGTCGACATATTCGTCGAGGCGGTTGTAGCAGATGCTCAGACTCGACTGTGCCGAATTGGTATAGCCCAGATCACTCATGCGCAGACTGGTGGCATAGGGCAGGTAGAGGCTGTCATCGTGCAGTGACAGCAGCTCGTGCCGCTGGCCGGCGAGGAAACAGCGGCTCAGCGCCGGTGAAGCGCCGAACAGGTACATCAGCAGCCAGCTGTGGCGGCGGAAGTTGCGGATCAGGCCAAAATAGCCGTCAGATGCTGTGCAACCGTGCAGGTTCCAGAACGACGGCGGCAGGGAAAAGTTGTAGTGAATCCCGGCGATGGTCTGCATCGCCTTGCCATAGCGGTGCCAGAGCCCTTCACGGTAAACGTACTTCATGCGGCCGATATTCGAGTCGCCGTAGTAGGCGATCGGAATGCGGCTGTCACCTTCGAGCTGACAGGGCATGCTGCCGGCCCACAGGCGTTCGTTATCCAGATGCTGCTGGGTAAAGCAGTGCAGCTCGGTGAGAAAATCGAAGGCATCTTCCAGACGCGGATAGACCGGCGTGATGAACTCCATCAGCGCTTCGGAATAATCGGTGGTGATATACGGGTGGGTCAGCGTCGAGCCCAGGGGCTGCGGATGGGGCTTCTGTGAGAGCCGTCCCCGGGGATCGACCCGCAGACTTTCCTTTTCGATGCCGTGTTGGATCTGGGCAAGCAGTTCCGGCTGCGCACGCAAACGCTGCAGGCGTTCGGAATAAATGGCAGACAAGTCGACTTCCTCACTTTTTGCTTGAGGGCAGAGCATAGGCGCTTTGCCCTCGGCAAGTCCATGGCCTGAATGCCCTGCGGGCCCCATGGAGCGGTTATTTACGCAGTTTTTTAGCGTTGGCAAAGAGGTCGGCAAACGCGTTGTTGGCGCTGCGCTCCGGTGCGGCCTTGGCCGTCTTGCGTGTCTGGCCCCGCGGGGGACGTGCGGCACGCGGGTTCTGCTCCTGCTCCTGAGCCTGATCGCCCAGGCGCATCGACAGACCGACGCGCTGGCGCGCGATATCTACCGACATCACCTTCACCTGTACCAGATCACCCGCCTTGACCACTTCGCGCGGATCTTTCACAAAGCGCTCGGATAACGCCGAGATATGCACCAGACCATCCTGATGCACGCCGATATCGACGAAGGCGCCAAAATGGGTGACGTTGGTGACCACCCCTTCGAGGGTCATGTTGAGCTTGAGATCCGCCAGGGTTTCGACGCCCTCCTTGAAGGTGGCGGTCTTGAACTCCGGACGCGGGTCACGGCCCGGTTTGTCCAGCTCGCCGAGGATGTCGGTGACCGTCGGTAGGCCGAACTGCTCATC
>CAYWUD010000032.1:6778-13166 GCA_964461355.1 uncultured Pseudomonadales bacterium
GCGCGCCCGGGGCACGGTCGAGAGCGTCTTCAGCAGGCCGAACTGCTCGTCGGTAAACTGGCGCGGATCGAGCTGGCGCAGGAAGTGGCTGTCGCCGATCAGGCCGCGCACATCGCGGGTCTGGCTGCTGGCGATGCGCTCGACCAGCGGATAGGCCTCCGGGTGTACCGCCGAGGCATCAAGCGGATTGCTGCCGTTCATGATGCGCAGGAAACCGGCCGCCTGCTCGAAGGTCTTCTCGCCCAGTCGGGCGACCTTTTTCAGTTCGCTGCGGCAGGCAAAGGCGCCGTTCTGATCGCGGTAGCTGACGATATTCTGCGCCAGCGTTGCATTCAGACCGGAAATGCGCGCCAGCAGGGGCGCCGAGGCGGTGTTGACGTCGACGCCGACGGCGTTAACGCAGTCCTCGACCACGGCATCGAGGGAGCGGGCCAGCTGGGTCTGGTTGATATCGTGCTGATACTGGCCGACCCCGATCGATTTCGGCTCGATCTTCACCAGCTCGGCCAGCGGGTCCTGCAGGCGTCGGGCAATGGAGACGGCGCCGCGGTAGGAAACATCGAGGTCCGGGAATTCACGTGCAGCCAGCTCCGAGGCCGAATAGACCGAGGCTCCGGCTTCGCTGACCATCACCTTGGTCAGTTTCAGCTCAGGGGCGAGACGGATCAGCTCGGCGGCCAGGCGGTCGGTTTCACGGCTGGCGGTGCCGTTGCCGATGCTGATGAGCTGCACGTCGTGCTGCTTGCACAGCTTGCCGAGGACCGTCAGTGATTCGTTCCACTGATTGCGCGGCGCATGCGGGAAGATGGTGCAGAAGTCGAGCAGTTTGCCGGTGGCATCGACCACCGCCACCTTGACCCCGGTGCGAAGGCCCGGGTCCAGCCCCAGGGTGGCGCGCGGGCCGGCCGGGGCGGCCAGCAGCAGATCCTTGAGGTTGGCAGCAAAGACGTCGATCGCCGCTTCTTCGGCGCGTTCACGTAGACGCCCGAGCAGCTCGCTTTCAAGATGGCTCAGGAGCTTGATGCGCCAGGTCCAGCGCACCACTTCACGCAGCCAGCGGTCGGCGGCACGGCCCTGATCCTCGATCCCCCAGAAGGCCGCGACCATCTGTTCACAGGGGTGGCTGGCGGCGGGTACACCCGGGTCGCCCACGACCAGATTGATGCTCAGCACGCCTTCGTTGCGGCCGCGAAACAGGGCCAGCGCGCGGTGAGAGGGGGTATGGCAGAGGGGTTCGTCATGCTCGAAATAGTCGCTGAACTTGGCGCCGGCGCTCTCCTGACCGGGGACCACGCGGCTGCTGAGACTGGCTTCCTGCCAGAGGAAATCACGCAGCCGCGCCAGCAGTTCGGCGGCTTCGCTGAACTGTTCCATCAGGATCTGCTTGGCGCCGTCGAGCACCGCCTTGGTGTCGGCAAAGCCCGCATCGCTGTTGAAGTAGGCGCCCGCTTCCCGTTCGGGATCGAGCGTCGGATCATTGAGCAGCGCTTCGGCCAGTGGCGCCAGCCCGGCTTCGCGGGCGATCTGCGCCTTGGTGCGGCGTTTTTTCTTGTACGGCAGGTACAGGTCTTCCAGTTCGGTCTTGCTGGCGGCCGTGGCAATCGCCTGACTCAGCGCCGCGGTCAGCTTACCCTGCTCCTCGATGCTGGCGAGGATCGCCTGGCGGCGTTCGTTCAGTTCACGCAGGTAGCGCAGACGGGCCTCCAGATTACGCAGCTGGGTGTCGTCCAGAGTGCCGGTAACCTCCTTGCGGTAACGGGCGATAAAGGGAACCGAAGCCCCCTCGTCGAGCAACTGCACCGCGGCGCGGACCTGTTCGGTGCGGACGCTGAGTTCGCCGGCGATCTGCTGAAAGATATCCATTCTGAATCCTGCTTCGAGCAAAAAATTCGATTATAACGGGGCGTTGCCGTTTGCCCAGCCCTGTGTCGGGCAACGGGAGAAATGTACAAGACAGGTACAAAAAAACGCCGACAGGGCGGCGTTTTTCTGCAGTGCGTGGGTGCTTACTCGGACTTCGGACCGGCGCTGCGGATCGCGTCGGAGACGTCGAACTTGGCAAAGTTGGTGTTGAACTGCTGGGCCAGATCCTTCGCAGTGGCCTCGAAGGCTTCCAGATCGCTCCAGCATTTGCGCGGGTTGAGCAGTTCGGCGTCGACGCCGGAGACCTGGGTCGGTACCTGTAGGTTGAGGATCGGCATGGTTTCGGTCTCGCAGCCGACCAGTTCACCACTCTGGATCGCGCTGATGATGGCGCGGGTGGTCGGGATGCTGAAGCGCTCGCCGCCCTTGCCGTAGGAACCGCCGGTCCAGCCGGTGTTGACCAGATACACCTGAGAGCCGAACTCCTCGATCCGCTTCATCAGCAGCTCGGCGTAGACGCCGGCCGGACGCGGGAAGAAGGGCGCGCCGAAGCAGGTGGAGAAGGTGGACTTGAGCTTGGCGTCCGAGCCCATCTCGGTGGAACCGACCAGGGCGGTGTAGCCGGACAGGAAGTGGTAGGCGGCGGCTTCTTTCGACAGCAGGGACACCGGCGGCAGTACGCCGGTCATGTCGCAGGTCAGGAAGATGATCGCTGCCGGCTCGCCCGCGCGGTTTTCGGCCACACGCTTGGCCACGTGCTCGAGCGGGTAGGCGCAGCGGCTGTTTTCGGTCAGGGACACATCGGTGTAGTCGGGCTGACGGCTCTGCTGGTCGATCATCACGTTCTCGACGATGGCGCCGAAACGGATCGCATCCCAGATGATCGGTTCGTTCTTCTGCGACAGGTCGATGCACTTGGCGTAGCAGCCGCCTTCGAAGTTGAACACGGTACCCTTGCCCCAGCCGTGCTCATCGTCACCGATCAGATAGCGTGCCGGGTCGGCCGACAGGGTGGTCTTGCCGGTGCCGGAGAGGCCGAAGAACAGGCAGGTATCGCCCGCTTCGCCAAGGTTGGCGGAGCAGTGCATCGGCAGGACGTCCTGTTCGGGCAGCAGGAAGTTCTGCACCGAGAACATCGCCTTTTTCATTTCGCCGGCATAGCGCATGCCGGCCAGCAGTACCTTGCGCTTGGCAAAGTTGATGATCACGCAGCCATCGGAATGGGTGCCGTCGCGCTCGGGCTCGCAGACAAAGCTCGGTACGTTGAGCAGCTGCCAGTTTTCCTTGCCGGCCGGGTTGAACTCGCTCGGACGGACGAACATGTTGAGGCCGAACAGGTTCTGCCAAGCGGTCTCGGTGGTCATCAGCAGCGGCAGATAGTGCTTCGGATCAGCGCCGACATGCAGCTGCTGGACAAAGTGATCGCGGCTGCCCATATGCTCTTCGACACGCTCCCACAGGGCGTCGAAACGCTCGGCGTCGAACGGGCGGTTGATCTTGCCCCAGGCGATCGCATCGCGGGTGCTCGGTTCGTCCACGATAAAGCGATCCAGAGGCGAACGGCCGGTGCGCTTCCCGGTGCGAACTACCAGGGAGCCGTTGGCGGCCAGATGGCCCTCGTTGCGGCGGATCGCCAGCTCGACGAGTTCAGCAGCGTCCAGATCGCTGTAGCTGATACCACCGTCCATACCTTGTGTCATTTCTCTGATCCTTTCGGCTGCTAAAGCCGCGGGTTCTTGCCCAGATGACAGCGCGCCATCGATGCAGGTTGGTTGAATTTAAAGCAAATATGGGCGCGCGATTATGCCAGAAATTTGTTGCTCGTGCTAAATCGCGCTTACAGAATCTTTAATAAAGTTCCGCTCAGTGCAGGGCGGGTTTCTCGTCGCCGAACAGCTGCTCCAGATCGTTACCCGTGAAGCGGTAGGGGTGGCTGCAGAACTGGCAGTCCATGCGAATTTCACCCTGCTCGGCGATGATCTCGTCAAGCTCGGCGCGCTCAAGGGTCAGCAATGCCTGTTCGCAGCGCTGACGCGAGCAGGTGCAGCTGAAGGCAACCGGGTGCTGCTCCATGACCCGCACCTGATCCTGGTGGAACAGACGGGTGAGGATGGTTTCGTGATCGAGCCCCAGCTGTTCTTCGGGTTTCAGGGTGTCGGCCAGGGTGCACAGGTGTTCCCAGCAGCTCTGACGTGCTTCGGCATCGGGCTCGACGCTGGCCGGCAGTGCCTGCAGCAGCAGGCCGGCGGCGCGTTCGGAACTGGCCGAGAGCCACAGGCGGGTCGGCAGCTGCTCCGACTGCTGGAAGTAGGACTCAAAACAGTCGGCCAGACGGTTCGACTCGAGGGCGACAATGCCCTGATAGCGCACCCCGCCGGTCGGGTCGATGCTGATCAGCATCTGGCCGCCGGGCATCAGGTGGGTCAGTTCGGTATCGGCCAGATCTGCATCCTGGTCCCAGCGGGCCAGGGCGCGGAACTTCTTGTCATCGCGGCATTCGACCATCAGGAGCTTCAGCGGGCCTTCCGAGCGCGCCTGCAGGGTCATGATGCCGGAGAATTTCAGGGTGCTGGCGAGCAGAACGGCACTGGCGGCCAGCTCGCCCAGCAGGCAACGAATCGGTTCGGGATACTGGTGCGCGGCCAGGGCTTCCTGGTAGCTCTGTTCGAGGGTCACCAGTTCGCCGCGAAAGTCGGTCTGTTCGAATAGAAAACGCTGTGCTGTATCTGTACTGGCCATAGTGATGTACCGGCAAGGGCCCGCAGGGCGGGCCGGGCAGAATAAAGCCGCCAATTATACCGACGCCTGTGCATCTGCCGATAGCGGGAAACCGATGATTTATTCGCCGTGTTCGGCCTTGAAACGGTGAATGTCGCGGCGCTGTTTCTTGGTCGGGCGCCCCGGGTCCTGGGTCTGATTGAGCGCGCGGCGCTGTTCACCGATCTGTTCGCGCCTGGCGATGCTGTCTTCGGTTTCGCGGTACAGCCGCTGTGCCTCGGGGGCACCGCGGCGCTGATCGGACAGGGCTACGACCTCCACGGTCTTTTCGTCCCAGCCCTGACGCAGCTTGACGGTATCGCCGATGCGCACGTCCTTGGCCGCCTTGCCGCGCACCCCGTTCAGGTGCACCTTGCCGCCTTCGATGGCGTTCTTGGCGATCGAGCGGGTCTTGAAGAAGCGGGCGGCCCAGAGCCATTTGTCCAGGCGAACGCAGGTCATGTCGGTCATGCGTGCTCTACCGGTAGCAGTTGCGAGAAATGTTCGATGGCGCGGAACTCCTCGGTGTCCTTGGGTCCCTGACGGCTGTCCGGCGCGTGAATGGCCAGCAGTTCGGCGATGCCATAGAGGCGCCCGGCACGCAGGATCGGCAGGCTGTCGTCGACAAACAGGGCGCGCGTCTTGTCCAGTGCAATGTCCTGCTCCAGCGCCTGCCAGAACGCCGGGTGCTCCTTCGGGTAGCCGTAGTCGTGCGAGCTGATCAGTCGATCGAAGTAGGGCTCGAGCTGCAGTTTTTCCATTTTCAGCGACAGGCTGTCGCGGTGGGCGTTGGTGATCATGATCACCTGCTTGCCGGCATCGCGCAGGCTGTGGAGAAATTCTGCGGCGTACGGACGCAGGCTGATCAGATGCGCGATTTCACGCTTGAGGGCCATGATGTCGATGGCGAGCTCGCGGCCCCAGAAATCCAGGCAGTACCACTCCAGACGCCCGGCCATCCGGCCAAAGCGGGCGTACAGCTCCTCTTTGGCTGCCGCCACGCTGATCGCGTGCCGCGCCGCGTAGTGCTCGGGCACCCGTTCGAGCCAGAAGTGGTTGTCAAAGTGCAGATCCAGCAGGGTGCCGTCCATATCCAGCAGTACGGTATCGATTCGGGACCAGTCGAGCATAACGCGAGTCATTCCGGTTAAAATGTGTCGTTATGATAACGGCTGCACGATCAGAAGGCACAGGGAACCGGCGATGGCACAGGAACAACAGAACCCCCAGATTCTGGACCGACGGGAAGTGGCGCACAGTCGCCTGTTCCGGGTCGAGGCGCTCGATCTGCGCTTCAGCAATGGCGAAGAGCGCTGTTATGAACGGCTGATGGGCTCGGGGTCCGGGCGTCAGGCGGTGATGGTGGTGGCGCTGGTGGACCCTGAACATGTGCTGATGGTGCGCGAATATGCCGCCGGTACCGAGGACTATCAGCTCAGCCTGCCGAAGGGGTTGGTCGAGGCCGACGAGACGGTACTGGCCGGGGCGAATCGTGAACTGCAGGAAGAAGCCGGGTTCGCGGCCCGCCAGCTTGAACATCTGACCGAATTTACCCTCTCGCCCAACTACATGGGCCACCGCATTCAGGTGGTGCTGGCGCGTGATCTCTATCCGTCGCGGCTGCCGGGGGACGAGCCGGAGCTGCCGGGAGTCGAAGAGATCCGTCTGGATGAGCTCGATGCGTTGCTCGAACGCGCTGACTTCTCCGAAGGCCGGGCCCTGGCGGCACTCTATCTGGTGCGTGAGCGCCTGGCCCGAGAGGCCGAGC
>CAYWUD010000033.1:0-12651 GCA_964461355.1 uncultured Pseudomonadales bacterium
GTCGTTGTTGCTTTCGGTACGCAGGCTGATTTCGCTCTGGATACAGCCGCCTGCACCACCGGAATAGGTCACATTGAGCTGGGGCAGACCGCTTCCTTCAAGGCTCTGGAACATGCGGTAATCGTCACCGCCGGTACCCTTGAGGAGCAGGGTCAGCGCATTGCCGCCGCACCAGTCGGTATGGCCGACCACCTGGGTCAACAGCTGCGGCAGCGCGGTCGTGGAGCCGTTCTGGGTGAAGCGGGCCGGTTCGTCGTCTTTCCAGTTCTCCGCGGTACTGGTGAACGTAGCCACCGCAGGATGACGCAAACGTGCACTGATGTCGATATCGCGTTCCTGTAACGGCGCGCTGTTGCCGCTGTTTTCGGCCTGAACGGTGAACGAGAGATCACCGGTGGCGTCGGTGATCGGGTTCAGAACCAGTTCGGCCGATTCGATCACGGCGCCCCTGGGCACCCTGAAGTCGGTAAAGCGCAGGGCGACCAGCGGCGTGTCGGTGCTTTCCGCCGCAGGCATCAGGACCAGAGCGTTGGCATCGAGCTCAACGGCAATACCGAGTTCGCGTCCATCCTCGGCCAGTTCGGGCGAGATGATGCTCGGCGTGTTGAGGTCCTTGTCGATATAGGTCAGCGGGAAGACGCGGCGCTCGCCGCCGTTACCGTTACCCCACAGCTGCATCAGGCCGACGTTGATGTTGTTGGCGCCGGCACTGTTCATCAGTTCCTTGAAGGCGCGGCGCAGTACGGTGATCCGCTTTTCGCTGTCACGACTGTCGTCGATATCCCAGGACATCGAGCCGGAATCGTCGAGGATAAACAGCACGTTGGGCGCCCCGGTATCGGCTTTCTGCGGGCCGCCGAAGAAGACATCGATGTCATCGCCCAGCACCGCCTGGCTGAACCCGGTAACGTACAGACTGGTCGTCAAGGCGAGCAGCCACTTGGAGGGATTGATCATGCTGGGTGTCCTTTAATCGTCGATCAGTTCCATGCTCAGACCTTTTTCCAGGCTTTGTCCAAAGCCCTGGTCGGCGAGCTGCGCCGTACTGGTGAGCTGATAGCGGTATTTCTTGGCCGTGCCGCGCCCTTCGCCATCGCTGTTGCCGCCGTCGTTGACACGCGTGGGCGGCAGGATGCGGTAGGTCAGCTGGGCGTTCATCGGTCCTTCGGCCGGCTCGGCCAAGTCCATCGGCAGCGGTTCTTGCGCAGCATCACGGGGAAACAGCTCGGGATGGGCGCCGCCACGACGGATCAGATTGGCACCGCGCACCAGACCGTTTTCGGATGCCTGAAACAGGCTGTTGCTGACCTGGAAGTTGTAGCTGGTACGTGTGCCGAGCAGCGTGAAGCGCGAGGCGGTGATCGCCAGCAGAGTCACCATCACCAGAACGATCAGGGCAACCAGCAGGGCGGCGCCGCGCTGGGCGTCGAGTGTGTGGGGCATAGGGTCCCTCCCGAAGTGGGGCAGCGAAGACCCGAGCCATGCGCACGGGCCTTTGTGAATACAGGGTCAGTTGGACGAGCGGTTGCGGATCTGTACCGTGGTGCTGTACACCTCGCGCATGCGGCCGTCCGTGGCGGTTTCGTAGGTTTCGTTGAGGTCGGCCACCGGCAGACGCCGGGCCGGGATATCCCCAAGGCGCTGGTCACTCTGCATGATCAGGCTGACGCGAATCTGGGTGGTATCGCGCAGCGCCTGGGCACAGGCGAATTCGCTCTGGGCATCCGTACCGGTACAGCCTTCGCGAAAGCGTACGCGGCCACCGGTCTCGACGCCGTAGAGCACCTGTAGCCCTTCCACGCCGAAGAGAATCGGCTCGCCGTTACGCAGCAGCTGATTGAGCTGCAGATTACCGCTCGATACCTGATCCGGATCGGTGCTGCGCACCACTTCGTACACGGTGGTGCCGGCATCGTTGCCACTGCCGATGCGATAGAGCACGGCGGTGGGTGTGTCGCTGGCTTTTTCGCCAGCAAGGCCAACGTTGGGATCGCTACCCGGCAGCCACATCTGACTGAAATCGGGGGTGTTGCCATCGTCATTGGCCTGGGCGCGGATGCGGGTTACCGGCTCAGCGGCTGTCGAGGTGCTGTTCGGCTGAAATACAACCCAGCGTTCGCAGTCCGACAGCAGCAGCAGATCGTCATCTTCAAACTCGGCCGGCTCGCAGGCAGCGCCCTCCAGTGGAGGGTTGGCACAGACCTGCAGCTCCTGAGTGGCCGGGGTGATCCGCCACAGGAACAGGTCATCTTCGACGATGTCGGCGGTGTACAGGCGCAGCAGGTCACTGTTCTGTCCGGCCTGTTCGTTACCGGCGACGGCAAAGAGATCCGGGAGCGCAGAATTGACTTCGGGCAGCGTATCGCTGGGCACGCACTCGCCGCGAAAACCGGCCATGCGCATGTCGGTTTTCAGCACATCCAGTGCGCTCAGGGCTACCTGCTGCATCTGTCCACGGCTGATGTTGGCGCGGCTCGATTGCAGCGAATCCTGCAGGAACGTGATCACGCCAAAGGTCAGGATCAGCCCGAGGGTCATGGCGACCATCAGTTCGATCAGGCTGAAGCCGCGTGCGTGTGTGCCGACGCGCATCATAGTTCGATCTCCTGGACGTAACTGAGGGTGACCGTTTCGGCGAGGCTGCGGTCGTTTTCCTGCCAGCTCAGGCTGAGCTGAAAGCGGCGCGGCTGGGTTTCGACCAGCGCCGCAGTGGCATTGTCGAGAACGGGACGGTAAGCGTCGCCATCATCGCCGACACCTTCGATATCGGTGATCTGTTCGAGCCACTCGCGTACGTCGCGGTTTGCCTGTTCGGTTTCGTTGCAGCCGTTTGCGCAGGCCGGGGCATCCGGCGCCGGGCCCTGACCACCGTCAACGACGGCGATGTCCAGATAGGGGTTGGGGTCGTTGCTGGTTTCCAGAAGGTCCAGCAGCTCGGTGTTGGCGCGCATGCGGTCGGCCAGCTCGTAGGCCAGCAGGGTGGCCTTGACCCGCGAGTCGGCGGCATGGGCATCGTTGAGACTCAGCAGTTGCAGCTGGGCGGCGCCGAGCAGACCAATGGTCAGTACCAGCAGGGTGATCAGGATCTCCATCAGGCCGACGCCGCGTTGCTGCCGTTGCAGTTGGGGCATGTTCATGGGCAGTTGGCCTCCGGCTGGATCTGCACCTGACCGCTGGGCAGCAGGGTAAAGGCACTTTGACGGGCGCCCAGTGTCAGACACAGGCGGCGCGCGCGGGTGCCGTTGGCGTTGGGCTCAAGCCTGCCGTTGGTTGCAAAGCGGATGGCACTGGCCTCGGCTGCCGGAAAGGCTTCATCGAGCCTCTGCGTCGTGCCGTTCCAGCTGAGCCGCAGCGCGTGCACGGCCAGCGTGCTCTCGCTCGGTGGGGTGGCAAGCTGGCGCAGTACCTGGCCGTCGCTCTGGCGCAGGATCATCGGGTTGGCACTGTTCCAGCCGTTATCGCAGGTGCTGCCGTTGGCGGAGCTGCAGAAATCGATCGTGGTGCGCGAGGCGCGGGCCTGACTGGCGGCATACATAAAGGCGCCGAGCAGCTCGTTGCTGTAGTTGGTCAGACGGTTGCGCTCGACGGCGGCGCTGAAGGAAGGGATCGCAATGCCGAACAGAACGGCCGCGACCGCGAGCGTGATCATCAGTTCTATCAGGGTAAAGCCGTTTATGGGCTGCGGCGTGACGGTGCGCTTCATCATCCTGTTCGTCCATGAATTGCCGATAAAGTGAGCGCAAGGGTGCCGTCAGGTAAGCGCAAAGTAAATGGCAAAAGTCCTCGTTTCGGTACTATTTCACCGAATTTTGTTGTGTTTTTTTTTGTCTTTATGATTTTTGAAAAAGGAATGCCTTTTGTCGTTTAAACACCGCCGCTTGTCGGCGTGAGTGGTCGGTAGCTGCGGCTGTTGCGCCAGCGGCTGGCGCTGACAAAAGCGTGCGCTGTATGGCTGGCAGAGCGAATAGGGCAGCGGCCGTGCTGGCAGGTAACGAACTGTGACAGCTTTGGCCTTGAGCTTTACCGAGCTGAAAATTATCCTGCGAGCTGTTTTTATCCAGGCAGATCGACCCTTGAACGAGACAGATCCCCGCAACTTGGCTGTGATCCCCGAGATCGAAGAGCAGCCCTACCTCAATGGCTACCGTTTTCAGTGGTCCTTCCTGCATCCACGCCACTGGCTGGCCTGGCTCGGAATCGGTCTTTACTGGCTGGTCGGACGGTTGCCGTTTCCGCTGCTGGTGCGTCTGGGGTATCTCCTGGGTGATCTGCTGCGTGCCGTATGGAAGGGGCGTGTTCATGTGGCCCGGCGCAATCTGGAGCTGTGTTTTCCGGAAAAAAGCGCCGCCGAGCGTGCGCAGCTGCTCAAAGACTGTTTCCGTAACCTCGGTGTTGCCGCGCTTGAGCCCGGCCTGTGCTGGTGGGCCAGCACGCGGCGGATCGATCGCCTGGTTCGCTGGCAGGGGCTCGAGCATGTGCAGGAGCAGGTGGCCAAGGGGCGCGGGGTGCTGGCCTGCACCATGCACTTTGCCAGCCTGGAGATGATGATTCGCACCGGTGGTCAGAAGCTCGATGTGGTGCCGATGTACCGGGTGCAGGACAACCCGATCTTCGAATACGTCAGTGGCATCCGTCGGCGTCGTTTTGTGCATCGGTTTATTCCGCGCAAACGCGTGCGTGATTTTCTCTATTTTCTCCGCCGCGGCAGTGTCGGGGTGATGTTGCCCGATCAGGATCTGGGGCGTAAACGCAGCATCTTTGTACCCTTCTTCGGTGTGCAGGCGGCCACCGTGCCGACGGTTTCGGACTTCGCCCGCCAGACCCGGGTACCGGTGGTGATGGTCGATATTCACCGTGAAGGAACTTCGGGGTATGTGGTGCGCGTATCGCCGTTGCTGGAAAACTTCCCCAGCGATGATCTGGCAGCGGACACGATCCGTATCAATCAGCTGATCGAGGAGCGGGTGCGCGAGTTTCCCGAGCAGTACCTGTGGATTCACCGGCGCTTCAAGCACCGGCCCGACGGCGAGCCGAAGCTCTACTGATGCGGCTTTGGGGGGCACTGCTGCTGGCCATCGTTCTGCCGGGCTGCAGCTGGATTCCGGTACAGGAAGCCGACCTGCCGCCTCCCTGCGCGGGGGCTGTCTGTGCGCTGCGTGCCGAAGTCATCCGCTTGCCGGCGCACGAGGAGCAGGCGCCGGATGCGCTGACGCAGTACCGCTATCGCGATCTGAACTGGCGGGCTCCGGCTGCAGCGTTACTCTCCGAGGAGGCCGCCGCAGTCGGTCTATGGCGCTGGCCCAAGGGTGGCGCGCTCAAGGTCAAGCAGGTGGAGGTGCAGGATTTTCAGTTTCCGGCGCTGGCCAACCTGTTTCTCGACAGCCGGTTTCAGGTGGCGGACTACCCGCGACTGATGTTTACCAAGACGCCCTCCGATCGCGCACCACTGCGTCTGGTGGATCGCTATATCTGGCGCATGGCGCTGGATAACAAGGGAACCTACCTCGGCAGCCAGCAGGGGCTGTATCGGGGCGAGCTTGACGGGCTTGAGTTCTACTACGCGAGGCTGCGCCTGCGTCAGTTGAGCCAGCTTGCCTTTCTGGTCGATCCGGCGCGGCCTGAGATCCTCTATCAGCTGATGGGCTATGGTCTGGCCGATACCGGCTTTGAGGCCATTCTGGGCAGCATGCGCCTTGCGCCTCAGGCGTTGCCTGCGTCCCGGCCTTCGCCCTTACCCTGATCCGTGCTGCCCTCGTTGTCGGGCACGTTGCCAGCATTTCTCCAGCGCCACCATCAGGTTGATCAGCAGGCCTCCGGCGAGAATCGCCAGCCATTCATCGATGCCGAGCGCCGCACTTTTGAACAGGGTCTGCATCGCCGGGTGATAGGTGTAGGCCAGTTGCAGCAGCAGCATGCAGGCCACCCCGGCCAGCAGCCAGGGGTTGCTGAACCAGCCCAGCTGCCACAGCGAGCCGTGCAGTGAGCGGCAGTTGAAGAGATAACAGAGCTCGCCAATCACGAACAGATTGACCGCGACCGTATTGGCGATGGCCAGATTCTGGTGGCGTGCCAGCGTCCACTCGAACAGGGCAAAGGCCAGCCCTACCAGCAGCAGACCGACCAGAAAGATGCGCAGGATCAGCGGGCGTGTCAGCAGCGGCTGCTGCGGTGCCCGTGGCGGTACCCCCATGATGCCCTGCTCCTTGGGCTCAAAGGCCAGCATCAGCCCGAGCAGGATCGCGGTACTCATGTTGATCCAGAGAATCTGCACCGGCTGGATCGGCAGCTGGGTACCGATCAGGATCGCCAGCATGATCACCAGCCCTTCGCCGAGGTTGGTGGGCAGTGTCCAGGTAATGAATTTCACCAGATTCGCATAGATGCCGCGGCCTTCCTCTACTGCGGCGGCAATACTGCTGAAGTCATCGTCGGTCAGCACCATGTCGGCGGCCTCCTTGGCCACTTCGGTGCCGCTCTGGCCCATGGCGATACCGATGTCGGCGCGTTTGAGTGCCGGCGCATCGTTGACGCCGTCACCGGTCATCGCAACCACGGCGCCGGTCGCCTGCAGGGCTTTCACCAGCGCCAGTTTCTGCTCCGGCAGCACCCGGGCAAAGACCTGAGTGGCGGTGACCGCGGTGGCGAGCTGTTCGGCGTCGAGTTCATCGATCTCGATACCGGTCAGCACCGGGGTATCCGGGTCGCAGGTGATCCCAAGCTGGCAGGCGATCGCCCGGGCGGTAAGGGCGTGATCGCCGGTAATCATCTTGACCTCGACGCCGGCGCGTTGGCAGCGCGTGATCGCCTCGGCGACCTGCGGGCGCGGCGGATCGATCATGCCGATCAGTCCCAGCAGCTGCAGGCCGGTAATGGAACGCTGGCCAAGGCGCGGGCGATCCCAGGGTATGCGGGCAAAGGCCAGTACCCGTTCGCCACGGGCGGCAAGCACCTGAATCTGTTGCTCCAGACGCGGGCGGTTGAGCGGCTGGCGCTCACCCGAGGCCCCCAGCTGCTCGGCACACATGCCCAGTACTTGTTCCGGAGACCCCTTCACCAGTAGCCAGCGACTGCCTTCCTCATCTTCATGCAGGGTGGCCATATAGCGGCTTTCGGAGCTGAACGGATGCTCGTCCAGACGCGGATAGTGGCGGCGCAGTGCGTCCAGTTCCAGCCCGCCCTTGGCGGCGAGGGTCAGCAGCGCCGCTTCGGTGGGATCGCCCTGAATACACCAGAGGCCTTCGTGGCACTCCAGATGGCTGTCGTTGCAGAGTACGCCGCAGCGTAAAAGGTGCAGGGCGCTGTCGCTGAGGGGAAGCGAAAAGTCGCCCTCGGGGGGGTAGCCGACTCCGCTGACGCGGATTTCCTGATGATCCAGAATCAGCGTGCAGACGGTCATCTGGTTGCAGGTCAGGGTGCCGGTCTTGTCCGAGCAGATTACGGTGGTGCTGCCGAGGGTCTCGACCGCGGGCAGCTTGCGAATGATGGCGCCGCGCCGGGCCATGCGGTTGACACCGATCGCCAGGGTGATGGTCAGGGCGGCCGGCAGGCCTTCGGGAATGGCGCCGATCGCCAGGGCCACGGCGGAGAGAAAAAGCTCGAGCCAGTGCTGGCCGTGCAGGCTGCCGATGAGGAAGGTGAGCGCAGCAAGGGCGAGGATCACCCGCAGCAGCAGACTGCTGAAGCGCGCCAGACGCCGCGTCAGCGGCGTGGCCAGTTCTTCGGTACCGGTGAGCAGGGCGTTGATCTGGCCGAGCTGGGTGCGGTCACCGGTATCGACCACCAGACCGATGCCGGAGCCTGCGGTAATCAGGGTGGCGGCAAAGGCCATGTTGGTGCGATCGGGCAGGGTGGTGTCGGCGGCCAGGCGCCGGATCTCCTTGGCCACCGGCACGGACTCGCCGGTCAGGGCGGATTCGTCGAGCTGCAGGTCGTGGCAGTCGATCAGGCGCAGGTCGGCCGGTACGCGGTCGCCCGATTGCAGCAGGACCAGATCCCCCGGCACCAGATCGGTGGCCGGTAACGGCTGCTCGATGCCGCCACGGCGCACACGCGCCTCGATATACAGGGTGCGCGCCAGCGCGGCAATGGCGGCCAGCGCCCGCGATTCCTGAATGCAGCCGGTGATAGCGTTGATCAGTACGACCGCACCGATAACGCCGGCATCGACATATTCCCCCAGCGCGGTGGTAATCAGGGTGGCTGCGATCAGGATCAGGACCAGCGGCTGGTTCAGCTGTGACAGGAACAGCTGATACAGGCGCAGTCCCTGCTTGGGGGTGAGCTGATTGGGGCCGTAGCGCAGGCGCCGCTGCGCCGCTTCGTGGGCGCTCAGGCCGAGTGTCGGATCGCTGTCGAGTTCGCGCAGGATTTCGCTGCTGTCGAGGGCGTGCCAATGTTCGTTGGGTGTGGGTGCTGGCATCGGAAGACGGCTCCTGTCCCGGATACTAGGTATAAGCCTAGTGCCGCAGGCAACAAAAAAGGCTGCTCAAGGCAGCCTTTTTTTTACCGCTACGATGCTCAGCGCCTCAGTGGCCCTTCAGTGCAAAGATGCCCGGTGCGTTACGCCAGTAACCCTGATAGTCGAGCCCGTAACCGAAGATGAAACGGTCTTCGATTTCAAGACCGACGAAATCGCCCTGCAGGTCGGGGCGGGCACGACGGTCATGCTGCTTGTCCAGCAGAACGGCGGTCTGTACGGAGGCAGCGCCCTGTTCCTTGCAGTGGTCGATGATGGCATCGAGGGTATGGCCTTCGTCGAGAATGTCGTCGACGATCAGAATGTGGCGGCCGGTCATGTCTTCTTTCGGCGGCACTTTCCAGTCCAGCTCACCCCCGACGATATCGTGGCGATAGCGGGTTGCGTGCATGTAGCTCGCTTCCAGCGGGAAGTTGAGCTTCGGCAGCAGCTGGCCGGTGGTGACCAGACCGCCATTGAGGACACAGTAAACGAGTGGATTCTTATCGCCCAGCTCTTCGGTGATGGCAGCAGCCATGCGTTCAATCGCGGCCTGTAACTGCTGTTCGGTGAACAGGCATTCCGCTTCTTCGTAGACCTGTCGAATATGTTCAAGATCGACGGACATGGACTCGAAACCTCAACGCTTTAGTTGGTAAGAACAGGACTCGGCATCCCAAGCACACAAAGTCGCGAACGATACCGGGCTTTGTCAGCCAGTGCAAGGGGAGGCCCCGGGCCTGAGCTGTTCGAGCCTCGTGGCTGCTCCTGCATTGGCACGTATTTTTGTATCGACCGCTTTGCGACTGGCGCCAGGCAGCAGGCTCACTAGGCTAGAAAGAGAACAATAGTCGATTGTAAGCCCGGTATGCACAGGGGAACAGCATGGCAAAGCACAAGAAAGGCGCGAAGGCGCGCAAGGAAGCGAAGGCCGGCAAGGTGAAGGTGGAAGCCGTCGAGGAGCAGGATCGGTCTGCGCCGGCGGCCGACAGTTCATGGTTTGAAACCGATATGAACAGCCACCCGATGTCGCTGAGCCAGCAGATCGGCCAGATCTCGATCAAGGAGCAGAGTGCTCAGGAAGAGGGGCACGAAGACTCCCGCCAGCAGTGGGAACGTCGTCAGGCGCGGGCCCCCAAGCTCAGCGACAAGGAATACCTCGAACTGCTCGATCCGCTGCATATCGAGCTGGTGAAGTGGCAGAAATGGGTCAAGGAGCAGGGCATCAAGGTCTGCGCGATCTTCGAGGGGCGCGATGCCGCGGGCAAGGGTGGCACCATCAAGCGGATTATCGAGCACCTCAACCCGCGCGGATGTCGCGTGGTGGCACTGGAAAAACCCACCGAGCGTGAGCGCACCCAGTGGTATTTCCAGCGTTATGTGGGGCACCTGCCGTCGGCAGGGGAGATCGTGCTGCTCGATCGCAGTTACTACAACCGATCCGGCGTCGAACGGGTGATGGGGTTCTGTTCCCAGTCCGAAGTGCATCAGTTTCTGCGTTCGGTGCCGGAGTTCGAGCGCATGCTGCTCGGCAGCGGCATTGTACTGTGCAAGTTCTGGTTTTCGGTCAGCAAGGAAGAGCAGGAGCGGCGCTTCAAGAAGCGTGCGGTCGACCCGCTCAAACAGTGGAAGCTCAGTCCGGTGGATCTGGCTTCGCAGGATCTTTGGGACGAATACACCAAGGCCAAGGAGGACATGTTCTATCACACCTCGATTCCCGAAGCGCCCTGGGTGATCGTGAAGTCCGATGACAAGAAACGCGCCCGCCTCAATGCCATTCGCTATCTGCTCAGCCAGTTCGAGTATCCGGGCAAGCGTGCCGAACTGCTGCAGATCGATCGGCGTATTATCCGTACCGTGGTCGAGGAGCTCGGCGTCTAGGCGTGGGGCCTGTCCAAACCGCCGTCTCGGCGGTTTTTTTTGTCACTGTGGTGGCTCCGACACTCTGCGCCTGCTTGTGGTTGTTACCGATGGGCAAGCGGCTGTTTTTACCGGTAAATGAGGTTTTACCGACCGTGGAGCTCGGAAATCATGGCCAATGGAGTCATTCGTCGCCGTATTGCACGCAAGGTGCTGGGCTGGTTGCTGCAGGGCGTGGTGGTGGTGACGCCGTTACTGCTGACGCTGTATCTGCTCTGGCTGAGTTTCAGTGCCCTGAATCAGTGGCTGTTCTTTGCTCTGGGGCAGTGGCTCAGCGCCTATCTGCCGGGCGATTATTCCGCCGGGCTGATCAGTCTGCTGGGGCTTGCGGCGATTGTGGGGCTGTTGATTCTGGTGGGTGCGGTGACCGGCAACGTGCTTGGTCATTGGCTGCTGGCGTTGCCCGGGCGTCTGATGCAGCGGATGCCGGTGATCAAGTTGCTGTATGGCGCGATTCGTGACCTGATGCAGGCCTTTATGGGCTCGGAGCGCAAGTTTGACCGACCGGTGCGGGTGCGCCTGGGGCCTGGGGTGCATGTACTGGGCTTTGTGACTTCCGAGGATCTGACGCGTTTTGATTGTGCCGGACAGGTGGCGGTGTATTTACCCCAGTCGTTCAATTTTGCCGGTAATCTGCTGGTGGTCGATGCCGATACGGTCGAGCCGCTGGCCTGCAGCAGTGCCGAGCTGATGAGCTTTATTGTCTCGGGCGGGGTGGTCAAGGAAGCCGGAAGCGCCCGTCAGGCGCCTCCGGCAGAGGATGCAGCGTCCTAGATCTGGCTGATCCAGGCTTCGACGCGGCGATTGCGCAGCTTGGCCTGCTCTTCACTGGCCGAAGGCAGTTCGCGCTGGGCGCCCTGGCCCTTGATGGCAATGCGATCGCGGCGGATGCCTGCCTTGATCAGCTCCTTGCGGATGGTCTGGGCGCGCAGCTTGGACAGGGTCTGTTCAAAGCTGTTGCCGCCGGATTCGGCGAAGCCCACCAGCAGGAGCTTGGCCTCGGGCTGCTGCAGCAGAAACTGCGCCAGGCGCAGCGTGTCGTACTGGGCCTTGTTGTCCAGGCGGCTGCTGCCGTTGTGGAATCGGAAGTTGACCGACAGACGCTGGTAACCTGAGACCAGTGTACGGTAGGTGTCGCTCAATTCCTGATTGAACTCCTGCGGCAGAAGATCGATCTGCTGGCCGATAAAGCCGCTGTCGGCAACCACCTGCTGTCCGGCGTCGGAGGAGACGAACTCGAAGAAGGCCTCGGCCAGCGGCTGCTGCCGGGTCGGCAGGCGGTACAGGTACAGGCGTCGGGCCAGCGGGTAGTCTTCGGTGGTGATGTGCACGTAATCGGGACTGATCTGGATGCCCGGATCGGTATGCAGGGCCAGCGCCTTGTTCGCACCGATCGCTGAAACCGGTACAAAACCGATCGCCTGGGGATTGCCGGCGACCTGGGCGCTGAGCTCATCGTTGTGCTCCAGACGCAGGCTGTCGTTGGCCAGGGACAGGGACTGCCCCAGCACCTGAGTGCGGAACTGGGCCCAGGTGCCCGATTGCTCGTCCCGGGCATAGCGCTGGATCGGCAGGTCAAGGCCGCCGACCTCCTGCCAGTTGTTGATCGTGCCACTGAAGATGGCTGCCGCCTGCTCGAGGCTGATGCTGGTGAGCGGGTTGTGCGGATGCACGATCAGGGCGATGCCGTCGAGCCCGACGACCTTTTCGGCCTTGTGCGTACGCAGGTTGCCGTAGCCGCTGAGCGTGCCGAGTTCGGCAGTGTTGATCGGTCGCGAAGCCGCGCCGATATCCGCCTGGCCACTGGCCAGATCGGCAAAGGCCTGGCTGGAGCCGTGCCAGCTGATGTGGATGCGGGTGTTGCCACCGGCCGCATTGGTGCCGATCACTTCGGTTTCGCCTTCTTCGGCCAGCTGCTGGATGCGAATCTGACGGTAGTCCTGTTGTTCCAGAAACTTGGCTGCCAGGGCCGGGGCCAGATGTTCGCCGAGGGTGCTTGAGCCGCTGATGCGCAGCAGGTCGTCGGCCAGTGCCGCAGTGGTAAGCAGGGAGAGACCCAGCAGCCATCCTGTCAGCCGGGCAGAAATCAGGGGGGAACGCATGAAATACTCCTTGTGCGGGTGATCATCGTCAGGCGATACACCCCAAGGAGGAACGAGAGCCGGTGGGGGCCGGCTCTCGAGGGACATCAGCTGTCCAGTTTCTGTTTCAGAATCTGGTTGACCATGCCCGGGTTGGCCTTGCCGCGGGACGCCTTCATCACCTGTCCGACGAAG
>CAYWUD010000034.1:0-12608 GCA_964461355.1 uncultured Pseudomonadales bacterium
CAACTGGGTAAAGCGCGCCGCTTCGGCCCCGTTGATGGCGCGGTGGTCGTAGGAGAGCGACAGCGGCAGCATCAGCCGCGGCTCGAACCCCTCGCCGTTCCATTTCGGCTTCATCTCCGCCTTGGAGATACCCAGGATCGCCACTTCCGGAGCATTGACGATCGGCGTAAAGGCGGTGCCACCGATGGAACCGAGGCTGGAGATGGTGAAGCATCCCCCCTGCATTTCGGCCGGTTTGAGCTGCTTGTTTTTGGCCTTGTTGGCCAGCTCGATGCACTCGTCGCTGATCTCCCACAGCCCTTTCTTATCGGCGTCCTTGATCACCGGCACCAGCAGGCCTTCGGGGGTGTCGACGGCGACACCGATATTGACGTACTGCTTGAGAATCAGTTTGTCCGCTTCCGGGCTCAGCGAGGCGCAGAACTGCGGCAGCTGCTTGAGCGCATAGGCGACCGCCTTGATGATCAGCGGCAGCGGGGTCAGCTTGCTGCCACGCGCCTCGGCCTGCCTTTTCATGCCCTTGCGGAAGGCTTCCAGCTCGGTGATGTCGGCTTCGTCAAACTGAGTTACATGGGGCACGTTGAGCCAGGAGCGCTGGAAGTTCTGTGCAGCCAGCTTGCGCAGGCGACTGAGTTCCTGCACTTCGATCGGGCCGAACTGGGCAAAATCGATGGCCGGAATCGGCGGGATACCGCTGCCCCCGGTAACGGCCGCCACGCTGGCGCCGACCGGCTCGGCCAGGCGTTTCTTCACATAGGCCTGGATATCTTCCTTGATGATGCGCCCGCGCGGACCGCTGCCGCTCAGCAGCGTCAGATCGACCCCGAATTCGCGGGCGATCTTGCGCACCGCAGGACCTGCGTGCAGTTTGCGGTTTTTCTCATCGAGTTCGGCATCGACCTTCGGCTGTTCCGGGGTCGCCGGCGCGGGGGCCGCCTGGGCCGGTGCCGGAGCGGCGGCTGCAGCACTGCTGGCCGGAGCTGCACCAGCCACGGCCAGTTTCAGCATCGGCACGCCTTCTGAGGCCTGGTCGCCGAGCTTCAGCAGGACTTCAAGTACGGTGCCGGCGACCGGGCTCGGAACTTCCATGGAGGCCTTGTCCGATTCAACGGTCATCACCGGATCATCTTCGGCCAGTACATCACCGACGGCGATGTTGAGTTCGATGACTTCGCCGGCACCACCGAGATCGGGCACGGTGATGATCTGTTCGCGGCTCTCGGTGGTGGCCGGAGCCTCGGCCGGTGCAGCCGCAGGTTCCGGGGCGGCCACAATCGGAGCTGCCTCTTCGGCGGGAGCTTCGGCCGCGGCTTCGCCGGCCACCTCAAGCTTGAGCATCGGCATCCCTTCGGAGGCCTGATCGCCCAGCTTGAGCAGAATCTCTTTTACCACGCCGGCTTCGGGTGCCGGCACTTCCATGGAGGCCTTGTCGGACTCCACGGTCATCAGCGGGGTATCGGCTTCGATACGGTCACCGACCTTGACGCTGATTTCGATAACTTCACCGTCCCCGCCCAGATCGGGAACATTAATGATCTTTTCACTCATGTATCTGTGTCCTTGCTGATCCTTAGGCGTACAGCGGGTCGAGTTTATCGGCGTCAATACCGTACTTGTTCAGAGCGTCCTGAACCACCTTGGCCTCGATCTTGCCATCCTGATACAGGCCGTACAGGGCGGCAACGGCGATAAAGTAGCGGTCCACCTCGAAGTGGCGGCGCAGGGTGTCGCGGCTGTCGGAGCGGCCGAAGCCGTCGGTGCCCAGGGTGATGTAGGTGCCATCGATCTGATCGCGGATCTGGTCAGCGTACAGCTTGATGTAGTCGGTCGCCGCAATCACCGGGCCCTGACGGTCGCCCAGGCAGGTTTCAACCCAGGTGCTCTGGTGCGGCTGATCCGGGTGCAGCAGGGCGGAGCGGCGCTTGGCCAGGGCTTCGCGGCGCAGTTCGTTGAAGCTGGTGGCACTCCAGATGTCGGCTTCGACCTCGAAGTCGGTGCGCAGCAGATCGGCGGCGGCACGGACTTCCTGCAGGATGGTGCCCGAACCGATCAGCTGCACCTTCTTCGCTGCGGTCGCGCCTTCTTCCAGGCAGTAGAGACCGCGAATAATGCCTTCGCGCACGTTCTCGCCTTCGGGCATCGCCGGGTGCTGGTAGTTCTCGTTCATCGCGGTGATGTAGTAGAAGACGTTTTCCTGCTCTTTGTACATACGGCGCAGGCCGTCCTGGATGATCACCGCCATCTCGTAGCCGTAGGTCGGGTCGTAGCTGATGCAGTTGGGGATGGTGGACGCCAGTACATGGCTGTGACCGTCCTGGTGCTGCAGACCTTCACCGTTGAGGGTGGTACGGCCGGCGGTGGCGCCGATCATGAAGCCGCGCGCCTGCATGTCGCCGGAGGCCCAGGCCAGATCGCCGGTACGCTGGAAGCCGAACATCGAGTAGAAGGCGTAGAACGGAATCATCGGGATGTCGTTGCAGCTGTAAGAGGTCGCTGCTGCCAGCCAGGCTGCATGAGCACCGGCTTCGTTGATCCCTTCTTCCAGAATCTGGCCTTTCTTGTCTTCCTTGTAGTACATCACCTGATCGGCATCCATCGGCTTGTACAGCTGACCTTCGGCCGAGTAGATACCCATCTGGCGGAACATCCCTTCCATACCGAAGGTACGGGCTTCGTCCGGCACGATCGGTACCAGATGCTTGCCGATATTCTTGTCCTTGGAGAGGATGCTGAGAATACGCACAAAGGCCATGGTCGAGGAGATAGCGCGATCACCGGTGCCCTTGAGCACGGCTTCAAAGGCGTCGAGTTCCGGTACGTCCAGAGACGCAGACTGGGTGCGACGCTGGGGCAGGTAGCCGCCCAGGTTCTCGCGACGCTTGCGCATGTAGACCATTTCCGGGGAGTCGTCGGCCGGCTTGTAGTAGGGCAGGTCGGCCAGCTCTTCGTCTTTGAGGGGAATATCGAAGCGGTCGCGGAAGTTTTTCAGATCTTCCAGCGGCAGTTTTTTCAGGCTGTGGGTGGTGTTGGCCGCTTCGCCGCCACCGGTACCGTAGCCTTTCACGGTTTTCGCCAGAATCACGGTCGGACGGTCGCTGTTGACCGCTTCGTGATAGGCCGCATAGACCTTGTAGGGATCGTGGCCGCCGCGGTTGAGCTTGTAGATATCCTCGTCGGAGAGGTGCTCGACCATTTTCTTCAATTCGGGGTATTTGCCGAAGAAGTGCTCGCGGGTGTAAGCGCCGCCCTTGGCCTTGTAGTTCTGGTAGTCACCGTCGACACACTCGTCCATGCGCTGTTGCAGCAGGCCGTTCTTGTCTTCGGCAAACAGCGGGTCCCAGTGACGCCCCCAGACCACCTTGATCACGTTCCAGCCGGCGCCGCGGAACACGCCTTCGAGTTCCTGAATGATCTTGCCGTTACCACGGACCGGACCGTCGAGGCGCTGCAGGTTGCAGTTGACGACAAAGATCAGGTTGTCGAGCTTCTCGCGGCCCGCCAGGCTGATGGCGCCGAGTGATTCCGGTTCGTCCATCTCGCCGTCGCCGAGGAATGCCCAGACCTTGCGGTTGTTGGTTTCGATCAGTTCGCGGTTCTGCAGGTACTTCATGAAGTGGGCCTGGTAGATCGCCTGCAGCGGGCCAAGGCCCATGGAGACGGTCGGGAACTGCCAGAACTCGGGCATCAGTTTCGGGTGCGGGTAGGAGGAGAGCCCCTTGCCGTCGACTTCACGGCGGAAGTGATTGAGCTGATCCTCGCTCAGACGTCCTTCGAGGAAGGCGCGGGCGTAGATGCCCGGTGCGGTGTGCCCCTGGAAGTAGATCAGATCGCCGGGGTTCTGGCCTTCCGGACCATGGAAGAAGTAGTTGAAGCCGATATCGTACAGGGTCGCGCTGGAGGAAAAACTGGAGATGTGACCGCCGAGATCCGGATCGCGCATGTTGGTGCGCATCACCATGGCCAGGGCATTCCAGCGAATGATGGAGCGGATACGACGCTCCATGAACAGGTCGCCGGGCATGCGGGCTTCTTTCTTGGACGGGATGGTGTTGCGGTAGGGCGTGGTCACGGAATAGGGCAGCTGAGTACCGGTGCGGCTGGCGTGACGGGCCAGGCGGGTCATCAGGTAAAAGGCGCGTTCTTCCCCTTCACGTTCCAGGACCGAATCAAGTGCGTCCAGCCATTCTTGAGTTTCGATCGGATCGATATCGTGTTGCATAGAGGGTTTTCTCCTGGTCGGAAAAGCCCGTGGTAGCAGGCGGGTTATGCGGTAAATTTATAGATTTATATGCCTAGCCAGGCGGGACGGCCTAATGAAATCATATGGTTATAGGTTCAAGCCGCTTCATGTCAAAAATGCATCTGGTTAGGGTTGTAGTATTACTACAAAAAAAGCGGTATGGGCAACCGTATTTCCCCCCCATTCAGTAGTAAATCTACAAATGTTTACAGTCCTTAACTCGCCCGGCGCCGCTCTCAAGGGGCTGTCCTTCGGGCCTTGGCACGCGGGCATTTTCCGGTTGAATCTTGTTGTTGTGTCGTTATGGCTGTGAGCAGCATACAACGTCTGCTCGCGGGCGTGTCAGCCTAGTATTGCCTGAACAGCGTCTTTATCGTCAAACTGACCCGGTGCTCACCACTTCCGGCTGCGGCACAGGTGGTTGATAGCATATATCAGCTTGGCGTCATCTGCCGTAAAAATAAGGATCGTGAAATGCCTATTTCCAATGCGGTTCAGGCCGAGCTTCTGGCCTCCTGGCCCGAGGCGCTGCGTCCGCGACTGCAGCGGCGTCTGGAGCGTGTGCTGCCGGCCCTGCAGAACGATGCCGAATTGGTCCTGCTGCTGCGTCATCAGGATTTTCCGTTCTGGCAGCAGTTTGCTCGCCTGATCACTGCCAGTCGTTATGCCTTGGAGCAACTCGAGCGGTCACCGCAGCTGATGACGCGGCTGATCGGCGCCCAGCAGCTGTGGCGCCCGCAGACGGCAACCGAGCTGCAGCAGCAGCTCGGCACCCTGTTGCAGCCGGTGCAGAGCGAGGCCGAGCTGGCCACGGCGCTGCGCCAGTTTCGTCAGCAGCAGATGCTGCGCCTGATCTGGCGTGATCAGAACCGCCTGTGCGATCTCGATGCACTGACCCGCGAACTCTCCCTGTTGGCCGATTGCTGTGTCGATCAGGCGCTCGGCTGGTTGTACGAGCGTCAGTGCCAAGAGCTCGGCACGCCGATCGGCGCCGAAAGCGGTACGCCGCAGCACCTGGTGGTGCTGGGAATGGGCAAGCTCGGTGCGTTCGAACTGAACCTGTCTTCCGATATCGATCTGATCTTTACCTACCCCGAGCAGGGGCAGACCGCCGGCGGACGGCGTCAGCTTGATAACCAGAGCTTCTTTATTCGCTTGGGGCAAAAATTGATCCGGGCGCTGGATCAGCAGACCGAAGACGGTTTTGTCTTTCGTGTCGATATGCGTCTGCGCCCGTATGGCCAGAGCGGCGCGCTGGTGCTCAGTTTCAACGCCATGGAACAGTACTATCAGGATCAGGGGCGTGACTGGGAACGGTACGCGATGATCAAGGCGCGTGCCATCGCCGGCGATCTGGATGCCGGGCAGAACCTCCTCGCGCGCCTGAAGCCTTTTGTGTTCCGGCGTTATATCGATTTCGGTGCCATCGAGGCGCTGCGCGAGATGAAGGCGCTGTTGCAGCGTGAGGTGCGACGCAAGGGGCTGAGCGAGAACATCAAACAGGGCTCGGGCGGAATTCGCGAGGTGGAGTTTATCGGTCAGGCGTTCCAGCTGATCCATGGCGGGCGCGACAAGGCGTTGCAGCAGCGCGGGATCCGCACCGTGCTTGGGGTGCTGCGGGATCAGGGCTATCTGCCGCCGCGTGCGGTGGCCGAACTCGACGGTGCCTATGAGTTTCTGCGTAACGTCGAGCATGCCCTGCAGGGCGCCGAGGATCGCCAGACTCAGAGTCTGCCGGTGGATGCTGAAGAGCAGACGGTGCTGGCCTGGGGGCAAGGGTTCTCGTCCTGGGAGGATTTTACCCAGACCCTGCTGCGTCACCGTCAGGCAGTGGCGTACCACTTTTCTCAGGTGGTGGCCGATCCCGAAGCGCAGGATGCCGTCGAGTCCCGTGTAGACGAGTGTTGGAGCCTGTTCTGGAGCGGCGCGCTGGAGGCCGAGGAGGGACAGGCTCTTCTGAGTGAGCAGGGCTACCGTGATCCGGAACGCGCCTGGCAGTTGCTCAGTGGACTGCGTGAAGGGCGAGTAATGCGCACGGTCAGGCGCCAGAGTCTGGAGCGCATCAACCGGTTTATGCCGCAGCTGTTGACGCAGCTGGCCCGTCTGGAGGTTCCGGATACGGCGCTGGAGCGTCTGCTGGCGCTGGTCGAGGCGGTACAGCGGCGTACCGCCTATCTGGTGTTGCTGCTGGAAAACCCGGTCGCGCTGGAGCATCTGGTTGAGCTCTGCGATGCCAGCCCCTGGATTGCCGAGCAGATCGCCGCTCAGCCGATGCTGCTCGATGAATTTCTCAATCTTGGCACCCTGTATGCGCCGCCGCAGAAGGCGGCACTGGCCGATGAGCTGCAGCAGCAGTTGGCGCGGATTCCGGAGGAGGATCTCGAGCAGCAGATGGAGACGCTGCGTTACTTCAAGCTGTCCCATGTGCTGCGCGTTGCCGCGGCAGAAATCCGCGGCACGCTGGAGCTGATGAAGGTCAGTGACTACCTGACCTGGATCGCCGAAGTGGTGCTCGAGGCGGTGGTGGCGATCGCCTGGGGCCAGCTGGTGGCCCGCCACGGCCGGCCGCAGCGCGCCGACGGTCAGTGCTGTGAACGTGATTTTCTCGTACTCGCCTACGGCAAGCTCGGCGGCATCGAACTCGGGCCGGGATCCGACCTTGATCTGGTCTTCGTGCATGGTGCGCAGTCGAGCAAGGTGACCGATGGCGCCAAGCCGATCGACAGCGGGCTTTTCTATACCCGGCTCGGCCAGCGGATCGTGCATATTCTCAGCACCCAGACTGCGTCCGGTCAGCTCTACGAGGTGGATATGCGCCTTCGGCCTTCGGGTAACAGCGGTCTTCTGGTCAGTTCGATGGATGCGTTCGATCGCTATCAGCGCGAGGCGGCCTGGACCTGGGAACATCAGGCGCTGGTGCGCGCCCGGGTGGTGGTCGGCGAGTCGGCGCTGGCCGAGCAGTTCGAAGCGACCCGTCGGGCCGTACTGGGGCTGGCGCGGCCTGGCGAAGTAGTACGCGAAGAAGTGCTCGCGATGCGCCAGAAAATGCGCGAGCACCTGGGGTCAAAGTTGCCCGATGGCGGTGCCGATGAAGGTTGTTGGACAGCCGAACACGACTTTCAGTTGAAACAGGATGCCGGAGGTATCGTTGATATCGAATTTATGGTGCAATACGCCGTTCTGACCTGGTCGCACGACTATCCGGAGCTGTTACGCTACACCGACAATATCCGGATCCTGGAGCAGCTGGAACAAGCCGGCCTGCTTGCGGTCGAGGATGCCGAATTGCTGCGGGAAGCCTACAAGGCGTACCGCGCCACGGCCCACCGTCTGTCCCTACAAAATCAGGCGCTTAGAGTAAGTGGAGATCAGTTTCATGCGTACCGGCGTGGGGTGTTGTCGGTCTGGAACCGCCTGTTCCGGATCTGAACCTCGCCGGACGCGGTCGTTGCCCGGTTTTACGGGTTCCACAGTTTTGGTTTTTTAAGCAGATTTAAGGAGTTTCCGGACATGTCCATGGCCGATCGAGATGGGGTTATCTGGTTTGATGGTGAGCTGGTTCCGTGGCGTGAAGCCAAGACCCACGTACTGACGCACACCCTGCATTATGGTCTGGGTGTCTTTGAAGGCGTGCGCGCCTACGAGACCGACAAGGGCGCTGCGATTTTCCGCCTGCAGGAGCACACGGATCGCCTGTTCAACAGTGCGCACATCCTGGGCATGAAAATGGAGTTCTCCAAGGAAGAGGTCAACGCCGCGCAGAAAGCCGTGGTGCGCGAAAACGGTCTGTCTTCCGCCTACCTGCGTCCGATGTGCTTCTACGGTTCCGAGGGCATGGGCCTGCGTGCCGACAACCTGAAGGTGCACACCATTGTGGCTGCCTGGGACTGGCCGGCGTACATGTCTCCGGAAGCCAAGCAGCAGGGCATCAAGATCCGCACCTCCTCCTTCACCCGTCACCACGTGAACATCACCATGTGCAAGGCGAAGGCCAACGGTAACTACATCAACTCCATGCTGGCCCTGAAAGAGGCGCTCGATAGCGGTTGTGAAGAAGCGCTGCTGCTGGACAACGAAGGCTACGTGGCCGAGGGTTCCGGCGAGAACATCTTCATCATCAAGGACGGTGTGATCTACACCCCGGAACTGACCTCCTGCCTGGCCGGTATTACCCGTAACACCATCTTCCAGCTGGCCGAGGAATTTGGCCTGAAGATCGTTGAGAAGCGTATCACCCGTGACGAGGTGTACGTGGCCGATGAAGCGTTCTTCACCGGTACTGCCGCAGAAGTGCTGCCGATCCGCATGCACGACGGTCGTCAGATCGGTGCCGGCTGCCGTGGTCCGATCACCGAAAAACTGCAGAGTGCCTACTTTGATCAGGTGCATGGCCGTCGTAGCCAGCACCCGGAGTGGCAGTCTCTGGTCAGCGAGTAAGTCACAGTGGGCGCGTTGGTGCATTACGCATCGATGCGCCTCTGTTAAGATGGCAAGCGAGCTTCGGCTGCTTGCCATTTTTTTATCGTCCGAAACCTGTAGTTAACGCGCCCCGAGCGATCGATATTCCTGTGAAGATTCTGATAGTAGGCCCCTCCTGGGTTGGCGACATGGTGATGGCGCAGACCCTGTTTATCACCCTTAAAGCACTCCATCCCGACTGTCGGATCGAAGTGCTGGCACCGGCCTGGAGCCGACCGCTGCTCGAACGGATGCCGGAGGTGTCTGCCAGTCACGCGATGCCGCTCGGTCATGGCAAGCTTGATCTTGCGACCCGGCGTGCACTGGGGCGTGAGCTGGCTGCATTGCAGTTTGATCAGGCGATCGTGTTGCCCAACTCGCTCAAATCGGCGCTGGTGCCCTGGTTTGCCGGAATACCGCTGCGCACCGGGTGGCGCGGTGAGATGCGCTACGGTCTGCTCAATGATCTGCGCAAACTGGACAAAGACGCCTACCCGCTGATGATCGAGCGCTTTATCGCGCTGGCCTATGCCAAGGGCGAAAAACTGCCCGCACAGCGGCCCAGACCGCATCTGGTGGTCGATGCCGCGAATGTGGCGACGGCGCAGCAGCGTTTTGGTCTCAATGGCGCACGCAAGGTGCTGGGTATTGCGCCGGGGGCCGAGTTCGGCGAAGCCAAGCGCTGGCCCGAGCGTCATTACGCGGCGCTGGCGCGCCATTATCTGCAGCAGGGCTGGCAGCTCTGGCTGTTCGGCTCAGCCAAGGATCGCCCGGTGACCGACGCGATCTGTAGCGAACTGATGGAATTTGATGAGCAGTTGCATAACCTGGCCGGGGAAACCGAACTGGCCGATGCGGTGGATCTGCTCTCGGTCTGTGATGCCGTGGTGGCCAATGATTCGGGTCTTATGCATATCGCTGCGGCCCTCGATCGTCCGCTGGCGGTCGTCTATGGCTCTACCTCGCCGGGCTTTACCCCGCCGCTGAATGATCGCTGCGCCATTGTGCAGCTTGCCATCGAGTGCAACCCCTGTTTTCAGCGCGAATGCCCCAAGCAGCATCTCAGGTGCCTGAATGAGCTCGAGCCCGAGCGCGTGATCGCTGCGCTCGAGCCGCTGCTGGAGCAGCCGGTCGAGGTGCGCTCATGAAGGTACTGGTGATCAAGACTTCTTCGCTGGGCGATCTGGTGCATACGCTGCCGGCGCTCAACGATGCCTGTGGCCAGATTCCCGGCATCCGTTTTGACTGGGTGGCCGAGGAGAACTTTGCCGAAATTCCCGACTGGCACCCGGCGGTGGATCGTGTACTGCCGGTGGCGATTCGGCGCTGGCGCAAGAACCTGTGGCAGACGTTCAGAAATGGCGAGTGGCGCGACTTCAAAAGAGCGCTGCAGGCGACCCGTTACGATGCCGTGATCGATGCCCAGGGGTTGTTCAAGAGTGCCTGGATTACCCGCAAGGCTCAGGGGCCGAAATTCGGGCTCGACCGCGACAGTGCCCGCGAGCCGATCGCCAGTCGTTTTTATGATCACCCCAAGGCGGTGGCCAAGGGGCAGCATGCCGTCGAGCGGGTGCGCCAGCTGTTTGCCCAGAGCCTCGGATACCGGGTGCCTGAAGGGCTGGGGCGCTTTGGGCTGGATCGCAGAAGCTTTGCCGATACCGACGGCTTGCGGCCGGCCAAGCCCTATCTGGTGCTGCTGCATGGGACGACCTGGCCGACCAAGCACTGGCCGGAACCCTACTGGTGCGAACTGGCGCAAGCCTTGAATCGTGAAGGCTTTGCCCTGTGCCTGCCCTGGGGCAACCCGGTCGAGCGCGCCCGTGCCGAGCGGATTGCGGCCGCCTGCGAGCAGGCCGGTGCTGCCGCGGAGGATGTCCGCGTGCTGCCGCGCCTGAACCTTTCCGGGATTGCCTCGGTGATCGCCGGTGCTACGGCGGTAGTGGCGGTCGATACCGGGCTGGGTCATCTGGCGGCGGCGCTTGAGGTACCGACCGTATCGCTGTACGGGCCGACCAGTCCCGATCTGGTGGGCGCCTATGGCGTGGGTCAGGTGCATCTGAGCATTCGCAAGCTGGCGCCGGTCACGCGCGTGGTGGAGCCGGCGATCTTTGCGCCGCTGACCCCCGAGCGGGTCATGCGCGCTCTTGTATCTCAACTGGAACGGGGCAGTGCGCTGCTCCGACAACTGGCAGCCGAGCAGTAGGCCAGCGTTTATGCAGATTGCTTTTATTCTCTACAAGTTTTTTCCCTACGGTGGCCTGCAGCGTGATTTTCTGCGTATAGCCCGCGTCTGTGCCGCCGCCGGCCATCAGGTACGTGTCTACACCATGGACTGGGAGGGTGTGCGCGAGCCGGGGTTTGATCTTCGCATGCAGCGGCCCTTTGCTCTTTCCGGTCATGGTCGCAATCAGCGTTTTGTGCGCTGGGTGCAGGAGGACCTGGCCCGGCAGCCGGTCGATGTGGTGGTCGGTTTCAACAAGATGCCGGGGCTTGATCTCTACTATGCCGCCGATGGCTGTTTTGTCGCCAAGGCACAGAAACAGCGCGGACTCTGGTACCGCTTCAGCCGCCGTTACCGCCATTTCAGCGGTTACGAGCAGGCGGTCTTCGGTCATGGGCAGAAGACCGAAGTTCTGATGATATCCGAGGTGCAGCGCCCGCTCTTTGAGCAGCATTACGGTACCGAGGCCGAGCGTTTTGTTCTGTTGCCGCCGGGGATTGCGCGCGATCGTCGTGCGCCGGACAATGCCGCCGAAATCCGTACGCAGTTTCGCGACGAGTTCGGCCTCGGTGATGATCAGCGCTTGCTGCTGATGATCGGCTCGGGTTTTCGCACCAAGGGGCTCGACCGCAGTATCGCAGCACTGGCGGCGCTGCCCGAGGCACAGCGCGCGCGTACCCGCCTGTTTGTGATCGGTCAGGATGATCCCAAGCGTTTTCAGCTGCAGGCCAAGGCGCTGGGTGTCAGCGATCGGGTCCGCTTTTTTGCCGGTCGTGACGATGTGCCGCGTTTTCTGCAGGGGGCTGACCTGCTGATCCATCCGGCCTACAACGAAAACACCGGTACCGTGCTGCTCGAGGCGCTGGTGGCCGGGCTGCCGGTACTCTGCTCCGATGTCTGCGGTTATGCCCGTTATATCGAAGAGGCTAAAGCCGGTGCGCTGGTGCGCTCGCCCTTCAGCCAGGAGGCCTTTAACCGCCTGCTGGCCGAGATGCTCGATAGCCCGGAGCGGGCGCGGTGGCGCGATAACGCCCTGGCCTATGCCGACAGCGCCGATATCTACAGCCTGCCGGAACGGGCAGCGGAGCGCATTATTGCCTGTGGTCAGGCCAAGGGGAGTTGCTGATGATCTGGTTGCGGGACGATTTTGCCAAGGCCTGGGCCGGGCGTGATCCCTTTGCGGTAGCTGCAGAGCTCAAAGGCGAGGTGTTTCGCGATATGCCGGGGCGGCGAACCCTGCGCTTTGAGCAGGACGGCGCGAGTTTCTTTCTGAAACTGCATTACGGTGTGGGCTGGGGCGAGATCTTCAAGAATCTGGTGCGCGGGCGTCTGCCGATTCTCGGCGCCAGTAACGAGTACGCGGCGATTCGCCACTGCGAAGCGCTGGGTGTGGCCACCATGACGCCCACCGCCTTTGGCAAAAAGGGATGGAATCCGGCCAGACAGACCTCCTTTATCGTCACCGAGGATCTGATCGAGACGATCAGCCTGGAGGATCTTTCCCGTGACTGGGGCAAACAGGCACCTGATTACCGGCTGAAGACCGCACTGATCCGTGAGGTGGGGCGCATCAGTGGCCTGCTTCACGTTAGCGGCCTGAACCACCGGGATTACTATATCTGCCATTTTCTGCTGAAAATCCCGCAGGGAATCGAGGCGATCGATACCGACGACCTTCAACTACACCTG
>CAYWUD010000035.1:0-12607 GCA_964461355.1 uncultured Pseudomonadales bacterium
TCGGTTGTTGTCTCTATTGAATTCCCCTGCGCAGCGGCCGCAGGCTGTTGAGTCAGAGGACGTGGGCCTGCAGGAGCAGGCCAGCGTTTCGGTACAGGGATGTACCATGAAACGTGTCAGTACGTCGGCTCAATAGACGGCGGGGCCTTCCGCTGCGTGGGCGCCTGGGGGATTGCAAAGGGGGCAGGGCGTTCAGCCCCCTTTGCCCCGTCGAGGCGGAGCCTCGTATCAGCAGGAATAAAATGTTCACCGGTTTTATTGGTGGGCAAACCTTCAATAAGGGCGGCCTGTTTACGGCCAGCACGATAAAAGTCCCCTTTCCCTGGCTGATATGAACGTGAGTCACCTATGACGATACAACCGTTGTCGATAACGACCCATACCCTTTCCTCGAACGAGCAGGCCTATTTTGATCAGTACCTTAAAAGCCGCATAAGGCGGTGCCGAGCACCATGTTCGCTGTTATTGCATCCATACCCAGATCACCGAGGAGCCTTTCGCGTGATGCGGTTATGTTCCGGACGTATATAAAAAATCACTGCTCGCTTCGGTTATGCACAGGGCTGGCTTTATCGCGTTATATCGCCGTGTTGTCTCAGCCGCGCCGGAGCTGAAAAGTAAGTCATGGTATGGATCGTTCTATACATTGATCCGGGCCGTATGAGCGCGCGGTATGGACGCTTTATCGGGGCAGGGCTGTGCCATACTGGATGCCACATGCAGAAAAAAGCCTTCAGACCCCGCATTATGGCCAGCAAGAACAGTACCCAGCCGTTATCCAGGAACGTGGCCCGTCAGCTGCGCAAGCTGGCGCGTGCCATCGAAAGCGGCAATCTGACCAATTACGTCTATATCAGTGATCCCGAGCGTGGCATCAGTTTTTCCACCCCGGTGTTGCCCGAAGGCGGCAAAAAGCTCAAGGCTCGTCCAGAGGGGCTCAAGCTCAAGGCCGAAGCGCGTCGGCAGCTGGTGCGCAAGCTTATGGCCGAAGGGCTGCCGCGGGCCGAGATTGCCAACCGGCTGATGGTGTCGATCGAGACCATCGACAAGGATCTGGTCGCGATTCGCGCCGAAAACGGCGACTAGGCACCGTATTCAGTGTGGGCAGGTGCTGTGCGGCTCAGGGCCGCGCCTTCCTTTTTTCAGGTTCTGATCGGCATGGCGGCTCAAGCCCTCTTTTAGGGGCGTTGGCAAGCGCATCAGGCATCACCCGCAGGCGGAGGAACCGTACCGGTTATCGGTAAGTTCCGTTGATATGGGTCAAAGGTTTCTACACTGGAAGAGCGTCAGCACGTCAGGAGGACGGCGGATACTGCGATGGACAGCACTCTCAAGCACGGAGAACCGCGCCTGCCCCAATGGTGCGTCAATGCGGTAGTCCTGTGGCTGCTGCTGATGGCGGTGACGACGCTCGGGTATGCGCTGAACTACCGTTCCAGCCTGCAGGCGCAGCAACAGCAGGCCCGCACCAGCCAGCATCTGGCGCTGGAGCAGGCGCGCACCATCATCAATGTGCGTCTGGGCCGGGTCGACAGCGATCTGCGCTTTCTGGCCGATAACCCGGTGATGCTGCGCTACCTTGACGATGGCCGGGCTGAACCGCGGGCGCTGCTCAGCGGTCTGATGCAGACGCTGATGGCCACGCGTACGCATCTCTACGATCAGCTGCGTTATCTCGATGCCGACGGCATGGAGCAGGTGCGCATCAACAAGACCGAATCCGGCCCGCAGCCGGTGGCCGACGACGCCCTGCAGGGTAAATCCGGGCGCTATTACTTTACCCGCAGCCTGCCGCTGCAACCGGGTGAACTCTATCTTTCGCCGCTTGATCTGAATGTCGAGCACGGTCAGGTCGAACGGCCGTTCAAGCCGACGCTGCGCCTGAGTACGCGTACCTTCGACGCACGCGGGCAGGCGCACGGCATTGTCGTACTCAACTATCTGGCCGAAGGGCTGCTGGAGCGGCTGCGCAATTTCAACCGCGCGGTGGCCATGCAGTTCTGGCTGGTCAATCAGAACGGCTACTGGCTGATCGGCCCCACGCCCGACGAGGAGTGGGGCTTTATGCTGCCCGAGCGGCGTGCCCTGCGCTTCGGCGCCCGTTATCCCGAGGTCTGGCAGCGTATCCAGACCCTCGACGCCGCGCAGAACGCCGAGTTCAGTGTCGGTGACGAGATGCTGATGGTGAGCTCGTTTCTGCCCGATCGTGACCTTCGTCTGCCCGATGGGCGCATGTATACCGAGCCCAACATGCGCTGGTATCTGATTTCGCGCCTGCCGGCCGAGGTGCGTGCGGCCTACCGCCATGAACTGATCGAGAACGCGCTGGCCTCCTATATTCCGCTGGCGCTGGTGTTTGCACTGCTCTGTGGCTGGGTGGCCTGGCTGGTACAGCGCCGCCGTCTTGCCCTGGAAGCCCTGCAGCTGCGCGAGCGGCAGGTGTTCGGTCTGCTCAATGCCGCGCCCGACGGCATCGTGGTCTGCGATGGCGAAGGGCGCATCCGCATGGTCAACACCCAGACCCAGCGCATGTTCGGCTTCAGCAGTGAGGCGCTGATCGGCCAGCCGGTAGAGATGCTGATGCCCGAACGGTTTCGTGCGCACCATGCCCGCTACCGCATGCACTACATGCAGCAGCCGGTCGCGCGGGCGATGGGGGAGGCGCGCGAGCTGTTTGCCTGTACCGCCAACGGGCGCGAGTTTCCCATTTCGGTGTCGTTGAATGCGCTGGAAACCGAAGACGGTTATCTGGTGATCAGCGCCATTCGTGATATCAGCGCGCGTATCGAGGCCGATCGTGAACGCAACAAGCTGCTGCAGATCATCGAGCATGCGCCCGACTACGTCGGCACCGCCGATATGGACGGCCGGCTGCTGTACCACAACGCGGCCGCACGGCGCCTGATCGGTCTGTCCGAGGATGCCGACCTTTCCGGTATGCATATTCGCGACATGCACCCGCCCTGGGCGGCCGAAAAGGTGCTCAAGGAGGGGATTCCCTGCGTCGAAGCCGGGAATGTCTGGTGCGCCGAAAACGCCCTGCTGCACCGCGACGGCCACGAGGTGCCGGTGTCGCAGGTACTGATCCTGCATCGCGACGAGCAGGGCCGGCCGCAGTTTCTGTCGACCATCATGCGCGACATTTCCGATCTCAAGGCCACCATGGCCTCGCTCGATCATGCCAAGACGGTCGCCGAATCGCGGGCGCAGGCGCTGCGCAAGGCGCGCCACGATGCCGAGATGCTGGCCGAGACCAAGAGCGCCTTTCTGGCCAACATGAGCCACGAAATTCGTACCCCCATGAATGCGGTGCTGGGGCTGGCCTATGTGCTCGAGAAGGTGGAGATGAACAAGGAGGCGGTGGATCTGGCGCACAAGATCCGCGTCTCGGGCGAATCGTTGCTGGGCATCCTCAACGATATTCTCGATTTCTCCAAGATCGAGGCCGGCAAGCTCAATATCGAGTCCGAACCCTTCTATCTCAACGAGGTGCTCGACAATCTGGCCACCATCATGGCCGCCTCGGCAGAAGGCAAGGGGCTGGAGCTGGTGATCGTGCCGCCGCCGCAGGAAGTTAGCCGGCTGGAAGGGGATGCCCTGCGCATCGGGCAGGTGCTGATCAACCTGACCAGCAACGCCATCAAGTTCACCCCGAGCGGTGTGGTCGAGGTGAAGATCGAGCTGCTGGACGAGCACAGCCGCTGTGCGCACCTGCGGTTCTCCGTCAGGGACAGTGGCATCGGCATGGACACCGACACCATTGCCCGCCTGTTTGTCCCCTTTGCCCAGGCCGACGTCTCTACCACGCGCCGTTTTGGCGGTACCGGGCTCGGGCTGGCGATCAGTCGCCGGCTGGTCGAGCTGATGGGGGGCAGTATTCAGGTTGCCAGTTCACCCGGCGCCGGCAGCGTGTTCTCCTTTACCCTGGCGCTGAAGGTGCTTGAAGCCCCGGCGCAGGAGCCGCAGGAACTGCAGGGGCTGAACGTACTGGTGGCCGACGATACGCCGATCGCCCTCGAGGGGCTGGGGGCGACGATCGCCTCGATCGGCTGGCAACCCGAGCTTTTTGCCAGCGGTGATGCGCTGCTGCGCCGGGTGCTGGACGCGCCCGAGCTGCAGTCTGCGGCGACGGTACTGCTGCTGGACTGGAAAATGCCCGCCCCCGACGGCCTTGCGGTGGCCGAGGCGCTGGCCACAGAGCTGCCCGAGGAACGGCGTCCGATCATGCTGCTGATCAGTGCCCGCAGTGCCCGGGAGCTGCAGGATGAGCCGCAGTTTCGCTACATCGACGAGGTGCTCAGCAAGCCGCTGGGGCCGTCGATGCTTTATAACGTGATCCTGCGGATCCGGCGCAAGCGTCTGGGTCTTGGCTGCGAGGTCGAGCCCGGCGCTCTGCCCAGTCAGCGCCTGCTGGGGCTGCATATCCTGGTGGTCGATGACAGCGAGATCAACTGCGAGGTGGCCGAGCGTATTTTCGGCCTTGAAGGGGCGCGCATCAGTCTGGCGCACAACGGCCGCGAAGCGCTCGACTGGCTGCAGAGCCATGCCGAGACGGTCGATATCATCCTGATGGATGTGCATATGCCGGTGATGGATGGGCTCGAAGCCACCCGGCGTATTCGCGCCCTTCCCGCGCTGGCCTCTCTGCCGGTGGTGGCGCTGACCGCCGGCGCCCTGCAGGCACAGCGGGAAAAGGCGCTGGCTGCCGGGATGTCCGGGTTTATCCCCAAACCCTTTGTCGCCGATCACGCGATCCGTCTGATTCTCTCGCTGACCGGGCGTCCGAGTGCAGCGTTGCCGCTCGAGGCGCGCGAAGCTCTTGCGCCTGCCCCCGTCGCGCAGCTGATCAACCGCACCTTTGGCCTGTCGATCAGCCGCAGCGAAGCCACCTATCGGCGTTATCTGCGCCTCTTTGTGCAGGAATACGGCCCGCTGCTGACACGCCTTGAACCCGCCATGATGGAGGATCGGGCGCTGCAGGGGCTGGCCCACAAGATGCGCGGCGCCGCCGCCAACCTCGGTCTTGAGCTGCTGGCTCAGGCTGCAGGCCGGGTCGAGGAGGCGCTGCTTGAGGACGGACCGCTGGCGGCGGCGCTGACCGAGCTGCAGCAGGTGCTGGCGCGCACGCTGGAGGTGCTGGAAGCTGAACTGGACACGGCGGGTGCAGAGACGGATGCGCCGGTGCCCGTCGATACGGTGGATCTCGAGGTGGTCAGGCCGTTGATCGAGCGTGCTCTGGCCGGATTGTCGCGGTGTAATCCCGATGCGGTCGAGCCGGCGCTGCGCGAGCTTGAACACGCGCTGGGCCGGGCCCGGGTGCTGCCGATCGACGAGGCTCTGGATGCCTTCGAGTTTGCCGAAACTGCCGCGCGGTTGCGTGCTCTGGCCGATGCGCTGGAGATTCCTGTGGAGGTGCGTGATGAGTCTTGAGCCGATTCTGGTTGTTGATGATGAAGCACAGAACCTGGCGGCCATGCGCCAGGTGCTGAGCGATCATTATCCGCTGGTGTTTGCCAAGGAGGGCTGCGCGGCACTGGAGGCGGTGCAGCGGTTCTCACCGCGACTGATTCTGCTCGATATCGAGATGCCCGGCATCGACGGCTTCGAGGTCTGTCGGCGGTTGAAGGCCGACCCTGCGACCGAACATATACCGGTGATCTTTGTCACCAGCCTGTCGCAGGTGGGGGACGAGGCGCGCGGTTTCGAGGTGGGTGCGGTCGATTACATCACCAAGCCGATCTCGCCGCCGATCGTGCGTGCCCGCGTGCGGACCCATCTGTCGCTGGTCAACGTCAAGCGGCTCGAGCAGAGTCATCGCAGTGCGATCACCATGCTCGGCAAGGCCGGACACTACAACGACAACGATACCGGTGTGCATATCTGGCGCATGGCGGCCTATGCGCGGGCGCTGGCCAGCGCCTGTGGCTGGTCGGAGGAAGCCTGTATTCATCTGGAAACCGCCGCACCGATGCACGATACCGGCAAGATCGGGGTGCCCGGTGAACTGTTGCGCAAGTCCGGGCCGCTGACCCCGGATGAATGGGTTCTGATGCGCGCGCACACCACCATCGGCTACAGCATTCTGAGCCAGAGTTCGGCGCCGCTGTTCAAGCTGGCGGCGACCATTGCCCTCTATCACCATGAGCGCTGGGATGGCAGCGGCTATCCGGAAGGACGCTCGGGCAGCGATATCCCCGAAGCGGCACGAATCGTGGCGGTGGCCGATGTCTTTGATGCCCTGACCATGGCGCGTCCGTACAAGCGTGCCTGGAGTCTGGATGAGGCGGCGGCGAAGATCCGCGCCGAGTCGGGCTCGCATTTCGACCCGCAGATGGTGGCGCACTTTGAGACCATTCTGCCGCAGCTTTTTGAAATCTATACCCACTGGGACGAGCGGGCGCAGGATGACCCCTTTGCACCGCAGCCGTTCGAGGGAGCTGCCGACCCGGCCTAGGGGCTGATCATCCGTTGCGAGTGTGGCCGCCGGAGTGCGAATGACCCGCTGCGTCGGTGTTCTCGGGGCGCTGCAGCGGTGCCAAGCGGGCATGCACGGCTACCTGTGTGCGGGTCAGGTGCTGCGCGAGCCGTCGGTCGAGCTCGCGCCAGTTCGGCTCCGGCGCCTCACGGACCTCACGTTCGGCTCTGTTCAGGACGTCCCCCAGCGCGGCCGCACCGAGGATCAGGGCACTGTTATGCAGGTAGTGCAGCAGCGTTTCGCTGGCCACACGGTCGTGCGCCAGCAGCAGACGGTGCAGTTCTGCCCGCTGCGGTTCGATCTCCTGCAGAAACTGGCGGGCCAGCCGGCAGTAGGTGGTCCGGTCACCGCCAAGACGCCGCAGCGCTGCCGCAACATCGACCGCTTCTTCGCCGCTGTCCGGGGCGTCGTGTACGCCGGGTATGGCCCGGTGCAGCACGGCCTGCAGCTGCTCGAGGCTGAAGGGTTCGATCAGTACTGCATCGGGAATGGGCTGCGCAGCGGTGGAAGGCTTCGGAGCGCCGATCGTGACCAGTGGCAGGCGGGTTTGCTGCAGCTGCTGCTGCAGGCGGGCGGCACTGCCGCTATCAGCGGTCTGAAGATCCAGCAGTACCAGATCGTAGTGGCAGGAGGCAGCCTGCATGCAGGCCAGCGCTTCGCGATCGCTGGCGGCCTGATCGACCTTGAAGCCGAGTTCGGTCAGCGAGGTGCCGAGCACATACCGGCGCAGGCTGTCGGGTTCCACGGTCAGGGCGTGCAGGCCGTCGAACAGGTTGCTCGCTTGGCCGTGCAGGTCGCTTTGTCGGGGCAACGGCTGCTGCGGCGCGGGTCCGGGTGCGGCCGGTTGCAGGAGCAGCACCAGATGCGCTCTGGCGTTGGCATCGGCGCTCCGGTAGTGAAACCCCTGTACGGTATCGGGCAGCACGTGGCCGGTGGCCGTGCGCAGGGCCAGATGCAGAGGCATCGGGTCAGGGTGCTGACGGGCCGGTTGCAGCGCCTGCAGCAGGCTGCGGGTGTCGAGGGGGCTGATGTGGGTGAGCGGCTGCCCGTAGAGCTGTTCTGGCTCGTAGCCCAGCCGTCTGGCCAGCGCGGCGTTGCAGTCGGCAATATGCCCCTCGGTGCTGACCAGCAGCAGCGGGGTGTGCAGCGGTGCGGTGAGCTGATGAAATTCACGAAACATGCACAGCGGCCCTCCTGAGTCGTCGTAACTCGGGCCGTGGGATCGCAGCTGTGATCTGTCGCTTGATCCGGTTGTCGTGCAGGGGGATGAGGCTGTGGCCGGGGGCAGTCGCCGCGAAGCGGCTGCCGTTTTGCGGGACGCTCCGGGTCCCTGTGTACATCCCTGTTGCAAGGCAACACCGGCCCACCGGTGTTGCCTTGAGTAAAGCCTGTTTTAGGCGCGGTAGCGCTGTCCCTAGGGCGCAGTGACCTCGAGCGGAAGTGCGGGGGTGGCGGCCCAGTGGTAGAAGCCGCTGTAATTGCGGACCCGTGAGAAGCCGGCATGGGCGAGCAGCTGCTGGGTATGCGCCGAGCGAATACCGGCGGTGCAGTAGGTGACGATCGGGGTGTCGGGCAAAAGCCCATGATCGGCCAGGAGGGCGCGGATTGCATCGGGGGATTTGGCCGTGCCGTCGGTTTCGAGGAGTTCGGTAAAGGGGATATTGATGGCGCCGGGCAGATGGCCGCCGCGCGCTTCGCCATGGTGGGTGGCACCGGCAAACTCGGAGGCCGAGCGGGTATCGATCAGTGCGAGCTGCCCGAGATGGGCTCTGAGGGTGGCGGTATCGATGCTGCCCTCAAGGTTCAGCGCCGTCAGTTCAAGATCGCTGGCAGCGGCGGATTCGGGCAGGCGGTTCAGAGGATAGTCCTGGCGCTTCCAGGCGTCGATGCCGCCATCGAGGATCTGCACCTGCTCAATACCGGCTGCCCTGAGCGTCCAGGCAATACGACCGTCCTCACCCCAGCCGGCGGGCGGTGCGGCGTAGACGACGACCCGGGAGGTCTTGTGCAGCCCCAGCGTGCGCAGGGCCTGTTGCATCGAGGTCGTATCGGCCAAGCTGGCCCAGCCGGCATCGCCCGGTTTGCCCTGGATATGACTGAGCTGCTTCCATTCAACGCGCTGGGCTCCGGGGATATGGCCGCTGAGATAGGCCAGACGGCCGCGGGTATCAAGAATACGGTACTGCTCGGGCGCCTCGGCAAGTTCCTGGGCGCTGATCAGCAGAGGGACGGCGGCGCTGCTCAGCGGGGTGCCGAGCAGCAGGGCACAGCAGAAACGGGACATTTTATTCATTGTTATTTGTGCTCGTTGTCGGGGGATGATGCGTGCAAGAGCGCGATTCTGTCAGCTAATGGCAAGCTGCGACAAGCCGTCGGTTGGCAGGAATGCGGGCGTATGCCAGAGTTGAATTATTGCGGCCCATAAAGGGCCCGATTTTGACCAGAAGAGGGAGAGGACAATGAAAAAACTGTATATGGCAGTGGCTCTGGGGGCTTCGATTCTGCTGGCGGGCTGCTCTACCCCGCACACCATCTCCTTGAAGGATGGCTCCGAGATCGAAACCGCCGATACCCCCGAGTACAACCAGGATTCCGGATTCTGGGAGTACGAAACGCCGACCGGTGTGAACAAGCAGGTCAACAAGGACGAGGTGAAGCAGATCACCGAGCACGACTGATCGCAGCTTGAGCACAACAAACGGCGCCCGAAGGCGCCGTTTGTTGTTGGCGGAAGGCTTATTCGGCCCGTCTTCTCGGTACCGCGCAGGGGCCCCGTTCGCCCTGCTCGCTGATCTGCCGCAGGCGTTCGACCACCATCGAGTTGATGGTGCCACGCGGGTAGGCGCCGCGGCTTCGGGCCGTGCCGGCTTCGCGGCCGGTCAGAAGCTCCAGGGCATCGTCGACATTGGCGACCGCGTGCACATGGAACTGCCCGGCTTCGACCGCTTCGATCACTTCGCGATGCAGCATCAGGTTGCGGATATTGGTCTGCGGGATTATCACGCCCTGGCGCCCGGTCAGCCCGCGCGCCTGACAGAGGCGGAAAAAGCCCTCGATCTTCTCGTTCACGCCGCCGATCGGCTGTACCTCGCCGTGCTGGTTGATCGAGCCGGTGATGGCAAAATCCTGGCGCAGCGGGATGCTGGTCAATGCCGAGATCAGGCAGCAGAACTCGGCCAGCGAAGCGCTGTCGCCGTCGATATAGCCGTAGGACTGCTCCATGGTCAGGCTGGCCGAGATCGCCAGCGGGAACTGCTGGGCATAGCGCGAGCCGAGCAGGCCCGAGAGGATCATCACCCCCTTGGAGTGAATCGCCTGACCCAGGGCGACTTCGCGCTCGATATCGACGATGCCCTGCGAGCCCGGATAGACGGTGGCGGTAATCCGCGCCGGCTGACCGAAGCTGGTATCGCCGATCGACAGCACGGTGAGGCCGTTGATCTTGCCCACGGCCTCGCCGTCGGTATCGATCAGGATGGTGCCCTCGAGCATGTCCTGGAGAATTTCACGGCTGATACGGCCGGTGCGCTGGCTCTTGGTGGCCAGCGCGCGGTCGATATGCTCGCCCTCGAGCAGCGGGTCTCCGGCGACGCGGCGCAGGAAGTTGGCTTCGGCGAGAAGATCGAAGAGATCGCCGATGCACGCCGACAGCTGTTCCTGATGCTCGGCCTGGCGTGAGCTTTCTTCCACCATGCGCGCCACCGCACTGGCGGCCAGCGGCGGATAGCCCTCGTCCTCGGCGCGGCTTTTCAACAGGCGGCTGTAGTTCTGTACGGTTTCATCGTTGCGCGGCAGATGGCCCTCGAAGTCGACCAGCACACGGAACAGCTGCTGGAAGTCGGGATCGAGTTCCTGCAGCAGGTAGTGGATGCGGCGCGAGCCGACCAGCACGATCTTCACATCCAGCGGAATGATCTCGGGGTTCAGGCTGACGGTGGTCATCAGGCCCATGTCCGAATAGGGCGACTCGACTTTGAGCTGATGATCTTTCAGGGCGCGCTTGAGTGCTTCCCAGACAAAGGGCTCTTCGAGCAGTTTTTCCGCCTCGATCACCAGGTAGCCGCCGTTCGCCGCATGCAGTGAGCCCGGGCGGATCTGGCGGTAGTTGGTGACCAGTGCGCCCATCTCGGAGCTGTATTCCACGCGGCCGAACAGATTCTTGTAGCTCGGGTGGGTTTCGATCACTACCGGAGCGGCGCTGCCGGCTTCGTGGCCGATGATCGCGTTGGGCAGGTACAGATCGACCAGCTGCGCACGTTTGCCCGGATCCTCGCGGTTTTCCAGACTGCGCTCGTCGGCCAGAAGCTCGACCACCGAACGGTGCAGATGCTGTTTGACCTCGGCAATGTAGTCGAGCACGCACTGCTGCAGGGCATAGCGCTCTTCCAGCGGGCCGAGCAGCGGCTCGAGGGCGAGGTCGATGGTTTCCTTGTTGAGGCTGCGCAGCTCTTCGCTCGATTCGCGCTTCCAGGTCGGCAGCTCCACCAGCGCGTCGTTGAGCGCGGTTTCAAGCTCCTGAATGGTGTCGTTGACCTCTTCGCGTTCGGCGTCGCTGAGCTGGGCGAAATCGGCCTCATCGAGCGGCTTGCCCTCGCGGATCGGCGAGAAACTGAAGGCGCCGGCATCGCGGTAGAGGGCGATGCTGTGTCGTACCGCCTCCTGCTCGACGCGATCAATGGCGCGGTCGTAGCGGATGTTGAAAGCGCGCTCGATGGCGCTCTTGCGCTGTTGATAGGTCGGGTTTTCGAAGGCGGCCGGGAAGGTCAGCATCAGCTGATCGACCAGATGTTCGAAGTCCTGCAGCAGGCTCGTACCCATGCCGGCCGGCAGTTCCAGCGTGCGCGGTTCGCGCGCATTGTCGAAGTTGTTGACGTACAGCCAGTCGCTCGGGGTGCGCTGGCGCTTGGCTTCGCCGGCGAGGAACTGGCGCACGAAGCTGCTGCGGCCGGTGCCGGTCTCGCCCATGACAAAGATGTTGTAACCACCGCGCTTCATGGCCACACCGAACTGGATGGCGGCGATCGCCTGATCCTGGCCGAGAATGCCGGCGAAGCGGTCCAGGTCATCGGTGGAGGAAAAACCCAGTGCGTCCAGGTCTTGTCGGGCGCTCAGTTGATGTGGGGTCAGTCTGGAGGACGGGCGCTCACTCATTCCCTTGGATTCCTAAAACAGCCATATGAAATTTGATTCTAACTCAGTGACTTGCGCTGAAAAGCGTTTTATTTTTGCAGGCTCGACAAAGTCCGGGGGCAGAGGCGACACTGTGTCCAGATAGGGAGGAATGCGATGAAGACGCTATGCAGGGCGCTGCTGTTCACACTGACGCTGGTGCTCGGTGCGCCGGTTCAGGCCGAACTGGAAGGCGAACAGCTCGCCAGTCTGGGGCAGTTGCAGGAGCTGGCGCGCACGCTCGGTGAGGCACTGGTGCGCGGCGAGCAGGGGGCGGCGCTGACGGCGCTGGCGGCCTACGGCAGTGGCAATTACCAGGCCCCGGCGGTAGCGGCGCAGTCTCAGCCGGCGCTGGCCTATGAGCTGATCGGCCATCGGGAACTGGGCGAGAGCCTGTACCGGATCCATCTGCTGGAGAAATATCCGGATCATGCGCGCCTGTGGACGCTGCTGTTCTACCGTGCCGAGCGGCACTGGGAACTGGCGGCGCTGCAGGCCAGCGATGATCTGACCCGGGCGTTTGCACCCTGAGGATGAAGTCTGCAGTTTTTCCTGCGCTCAAGACAGCTGTCCGCTTTTTTTGGCTAGGCTTTGCAAAAAGACCCCACCATTTATCCCCAAGGGGAGGGAGCGGAAACAATGAGCGAGATCTGGTGTGTTCAGGAACATCAAAGCCCCACCAACAGCACGGAGCTGATGCGTGTCGGCAAGCTGAGCGAGATTTGCGAGCATAACGAGAAGGCGCTGCAGGTCGGGCATCCGACGCCGTATATCGTGGTGGCCTACTTCGAGAGTGAGGAGGAGGCGCTGGCCTACGAGAAACAGCACCGGGCCGAATTTCTCAAGCTGCATCCTCGGGTGGTGAAAAAGCTCGGTCAGTTCGGCTGACCGGGTGGTTAAGCGATCAGGCCCCGTCTGTGTACGGGGCTTTTTTTGTGCCCAGGAAACTGTTCAGCGGTTGAA
>CAYWUD010000036.1:0-12408 GCA_964461355.1 uncultured Pseudomonadales bacterium
GCGCGTTACCCCCGGTCGTGGTTTCCGGGTTACCGAACATCACACCGATCTTCATCCGAATCTGGTTGATAAAGATGACCAGACAGTTGGCTTGCTTCACCGAGCCGGTAATCTTTCGCAGCGCCTGGCTCATCAGACGCGCCTGCAGCCCCACATGGCTGTCACCCATCTCGCCTTCGATCTCGGCTTTCGGCACCAGCGCCGCAACCGAGTCGACCACGATCACGTCAACAGCGTTCGAGCGCACCAGCATATCGGTGATCTCCAGCGCCTGCTCACCGGTATCAGGCTGCGAGACATACAGATCATCGACGTTGACCCCGAGCTTTTCAGCATAATCGGGGTCCAGTGCGTGCTCGGCATCGACGAAGGCACAGGTAGCGCCGGCCTTCTGTGCCTCGGCAATCGCACTGAGGGTCAGCGTGGTCTTGCCCGAGGATTCCGGACCGTAAATCTCGACAATACGGCCCTTGGGCAGGCCGCCGATGCCGAGCGCCAGATCCAGCTGCAACGAGCCGGTAGAAATTGCCGGCACCGCCTCGCGTTCCTGATCGCCCATACGCATCACGGCACCCTTGCCGAACTGGCGTTCAATCTGGGACAGGGCGGCATTCAGCGCCTTCTGCTTGTTGCTATCCATCAATTCGCTCCCCTCGGGTCTATAAGGTGGCCGCTGGTCGGGCACAGCGTCGTATCTGCACAGCCCAGACAGCAAAGTACTGTATATTTGATCAGTATTATTATGCAGCCGGCGGCACTCCGCAATACCCCGATCGCAATTGCATCACCATTAATGCATACCCGCCGCACCCAACATCAGCACACACCTGCCGTTCGCCCGCGCCTTTGCTAGAATCGGCCTCTTTATCGGCCAGCCTGCATCCGGCCCCCGGCACGGGCCCCAAGCAGGCGTACCCAACACTCAGGACAGCGGTTTTCAGATGGGCATCAAAGAGTCAGACAATCTTGAACAGCACACCCCGATGATGCAGCAGTACCTGCGTATCAAACAGGAGCACCGTGACCAGCTGCTGTTCTACCGGATGGGCGACTTCTACGAACTCTTTTTCGATGACGCCAAGCGCGCCGCCCGCCTGCTCGACATCACCCTGACCGCCCGGGGCCGCTCGGCTGGCGAACCGATTCCGATGGCCGGCATCCCCTACCATGCCGTTGAAGGCTATCTGGCCAAGCTGGTCCGCCTGGGTGAATCGGTGGTGATCTGCGAGCAGTTCGGCGATCCGGCCACCAGCAAGGGGCCGGTCGAACGCAAGGTGGCCCGCATCGTGACCCCGGGTACCGTCAGTGATGAAGCCCTCCTTGAAGCGCACAGCGACAACCTGCTGGCCGCGCTGCACCGGCGCGATCAGCGTTTTGGTCTGGCGGTGCTGGATATCACGTCCGGGCGCTTCCAGATTACCGAGCTCGAAGGCGAAGAAAGCCTCCTGGCCGAACTCCAGCGCCTGAATCCGGCCGAACTCCTGCTCAACGAGGACCAGAGTTTCCCCAAGGCGCTGGTAGCGCGCCGCGGCAGCAGCCGACGCCCGCCCTGGGATTTCGAGCTCGATTCCGCCATCGAAAGCCTGTGCCGGCAGTTCGCCACCAAGGATCTGTCCGGGTTTGGTGCCGATCAGCTGCCTATCGCCCTCTGCGCCGCGGGTTGCCTCTTGCAGTACGCCAAGGAAACCCAGCGCACCGCCCTGCCCCATATCCGCGCACTGACCATCGAGCGCCTGGATGAAACCGTACTGCTGGATGCGGCCACGCGGCGCAACCTCGAGATCGATACCAACCTGTCCGGCGGACGAGACAACACCCTGCTGCAGGTGATGGACAACACCGCTACCGCAATGGGCAGTCGTCTGCTCGGCCGCTGGCTCAATCGTCCGCTGCGCCATCTCGAACGCCTCACGCAGCGCCAGGACGCCATCGCCTGCCTGCTCGAACAGTACGGCTTCGAAGAGCTGCAGCCACAGCTCAAGCAGATTGGCGACATCGAGCGCATTCTGGCCCGGGTGGCGCTGCGCTCGGCTCGTCCGCGTGACCTGGCGCGCCTGCGTGATGCACTTACGCTGCTGCCGGACCTGCAGCAGACCCTGACCCGCCTGACGGCACCGGCCCTGCAGGCCCTTGCCGGGGTGATCAGCGAATTCCCGGAGACCGCCACGCTGCTGGCCAACGCCATCATCGACAACCCGCCGGCGGTCATTCGTGACGGCGGCGTCATCAAACCGGGCTTCGATGCCGAACTCGATGAGCTGCGCAACATCAGCGAAAACGCCGGCCAGTTTCTCCTCGATCTGGAAACCCGCGAGCGCGCGCGCACCGGTCTCTCTACGCTGAAGGTCGGCTTCAACAAGGTACACGGCTATTACATCGAGATCAGCCGCGCCCAGGCCCACCATGCACCGGTCGACTACATTCGCCGCCAGACCCTGAAAAACAACGAGCGTTTCATCACCCCGGAACTCAAGGCGTTCGAAGACAAGGCGCTGAGCGCCAGTTCGCGTGCATTGGCGCGGGAAAAGGCGCTGTATGAACAGCTGTTCGACCGCCTGCTCGACGTGCTCGGCCCGCTGCAGGATTCGGCCGGCGCCCTTGCCGAACTGGATGTCCTCAGCAACCTGGCCGAACGTGCCGATCACCTCAACCTCTGTCGCCCGACACTGCGCGAACAGCGCGGCCTCGAAATCAGTGAAGGCCGCCACCTGGTGGTCGAACAGGTGCTGACCGAACCCTTTGTCGCCAACAGCCTGAGCCTCAACGAGCAGCGCCGCATGCTGATTATTACCGGCCCGAACATGGGCGGTAAGTCGACCTATATGCGCCAGACCGCACTGATCGCCCTGCTTGCCCATATCGGCAGCTATGTGCCGGCCGCCGCCGCCGAGATCGGCCTGCTCGATCGCATCTTTACCCGCATCGGCTCATCAGACGACCTTGCCGGCGGCCGCTCCACCTTTATGGTGGAGATGACCGAAACGGCCAACATTCTGCATAACGCCAGCCCGCACAGTCTGGTCCTGATGGACGAAGTGGGCCGCGGCACCAGCACTTTTGACGGCCTGTCGCTGGCCTGGGCCGCAGCACGCCATCTGGCCGCACAGCTGCAGGCGCTGACTCTGTTCGCGACTCACTACTTCGAACTCACCGCACTGCCCGAGGAGTGCAGTGGCGTCGTCAACGTGCACCTCAACGCCAGCGAATACGAGGATCGCATTGTCTTCATGCACGCCGTACAGGAGGGCCCGGCCAGCCAGAGTTATGGCCTGCAGGTCGCCCAGCTGGCCGGCGTACCGCGCGCCGTAATCCAGCAGGCTCGGGAAAAACTGCACGCGCTTGAACACCTGGCGCCAAGCGCCATTACCCCGAGCACTGAGACTCCGCTACAGGCCGACCTGTTCGCGCAGACACCCCATCCGGCCATCCCGGCCCTGGAAGCCCTTGATCCGGACAACCTGACGCCACGCCAGGCACTCGAAGCACTGTATACACTCAAGGCACTACTCTAACGAAAAGGCCGGACACGAGCGGGGGTACGACATGACCTATGTGGTGGGCGAAAACTGCATCAAGTGCAAATACACCGATTGCGTCGACGTCTGTCCGGTCGACTGCTTCTACGAAGGGCCGGACCTGCTGGTCATCGATCCTGACGAGTGCATCGACTGCGGGCTCTGCGTACCCGAATGTCCGGCCGGAGCGATCTTTGCCGAAGATCAGCTGCCCGCCGATCAGGCTCAGTTCGCCGCAATCAATGCCGAGCGCGCCAAGATCTGGCCCAATATTCGCGCGCGCAAGGCACCCGCCGCTGATGCCGACACCTGGAACGGCCAGCCGGACAAGGCCCGTTTTCTTGACGATGCATAAAAAAACGCAGCCGATTGGCTGCGTTAACTCAGGGTGATACGAGTTTCAGTTTCAGGCGGAAAACAGTGCCTCGGCCGAGAGGCCCTGCTTTTCCAGAATGCCACGAAGCCGCTTGAGCGCTTCGACCTGGATCTGGCGGACGCGTTCACGGGTCAAACCGATTTCACGCCCTACCTCTTCCAGGGTGCAGGTTTCATAACCACGCAGGCCGAACCGGCGCGCAACCACTTCACGCTGCTTCTCGCTCAGCTCGCTCAGCCAGCGATCGATACTTTCATTGAGATCCTCGCCCTGGAGGAGCTCGGCAGGATCGTTGTCCTGCTCATCGGAAATCGTGTCGAGAATCGACTTGTCCGAATCCGGACCCAACGGAGTATCGACCGAAGCCACCCGCTCGTTGAGTCCCAGCATCCGTTTGACATCATCAACCGGCTTGTCGAGCAGTTCGGCAATCTCTTCCGGTGTCGGCTCATGATCGAGCTTCTGCGTCAGCTCGCGGGCCGCACGCAGATACACATTAAGCTCCTTGACCACATGAATCGGCAGACGGATGGTCCGCGTCTGGTTCATGATCGCGCGCTCGATGGTCTGACGGATCCACCAGGTCGCATAGGTCGAGAAACGAAAGCCCCGCTCGGGATCAAACTTTTCCACCGCGCGGATCAGACCAAGGTTACCCTCTTCGATCAGATCAAGCAGGGAAAGCCCGCGGTTGACGTAGCGACGGGAAATTTTCACCACCAGCCGCAGGTTACTCTCGATCATGCGCTTGCGGCCGGCCTCTTCCCCTTTCTGGGCCAGGCGTGCGTAGTACACCTCTTCTTCGGGTGTCAGCAGCGGCGAAAAACCGATTTCGTTGAGATACAGCTGAGTGGCGTCAAAGCTCTTGTAGGAGCTGTCTTCCGACAGCGCGCGACGACGTCGCGGAGCACGCGCTTTTTTGTTTTGATTCTAATCGGCTGAGCCTGACTGATGCTGTTGAAGTTCAGTCTGTTCCTTATGCAGTCCCATAATCCATACCTTAAGCCAGTAATCGTCCCCGTCGCCTCCAGGAAGCGACTCCCTTATTACTCGAGCCGCTCACAACGCGACGGCTCAACGTTTTGGCAAGTATTTCAATGGATCGACCGGCTTTCCCTGCCGTCGGATCTCAAAATGCAACTTGGCGCGATCGGTACCCGAAGCACCCAGTTCGGCAATCTGCTGTCCGGCGCTTACCTTCTGCCCTTCCTTCACCTGTAACCGGCGATTGTGGGCATAAGCACTGAGATAGGTGTCATTGTGTTTGATGATCACCAACTGGCCATAACCCAGCAGTCCACTCCCCGCGTAAACCACTGTGCCGGCCCCGGCAGCACGTACAGGCTGTCCCAATTTACCGGCTATATCAATCCCCTTGCTCAGAGCACTGGAACTTGAAAAACGGCTCAGAATTGGCCCTTCGGTTGGCCAGCGCCACCCCTTGTGCGTGACCGCAACCACCGAAACAGGCTTTTTCGGCGGCTTTTTCACTTCTTTCGTTGAATTTTTTTGAACGGCTTTTTGAGGTGCTGCTGACGCTTTTTTTACGTATACCTGTTTCGGTTTTTGCGTCTTCTTATACGTAGAAAAACGTATATTTTGCCCCGGATAGATTATGTAAGGAGACTTCAGTCCGTTAGCGCTTGCCAACTCCTTGAAGTCCCAGCCATAACGCCAGGCAATGGAATACAGGGTATCGCCGGGCTGAACGCGGTGCGTGCCCGAAGTGACCTTGGGCGGACGACCACGATCGGCTACGGGAATGCTGGAAGGCGTCGTCGAGCAGCCTGCGACCAATAAAAAGCAACCGAACAGCAGCCCAAGGCGCCCGTGAAAGCGCCTTTTTGTCAGGCCGAAGTTCAGTAATTTTTGAGCCATGCTGTCGTGGTCGACGTCCCCGCTGGGCGGCCCCAGCTTAATAGCCAAACAAGCTTATTAAAAAACAGCTTAGAACAAAAAGATCTACTATTCGTTTTGCATCGTGCCCAATTGCTGCTTTTTAAGCGGATTGCGGTAACGACTCCAACCATGCAGCCCCAGCACCAATGCAACCGCAGCCAGCGCCGCGAGCAGGGCCAGAACAACCGACGCCGGCTGACCGCTGACCTGTTCGAACTGCTGCGGCCAGAGATTGGCCTCCAGCAGGGGCACCGATTCGCCCTTGCTGTTGAGCCGATAGCTCAGCACTTCCTTCCAGGGCCAGACCTTGTTCAGCGAGCCCAACATCAGGCCGGTCAGAAAGGCAAAGGTCAACGAACGGGCGCGGCGCAGCAGCGCATGCAGCAGCCGCGTAAAGCTGAGCAGGCCCGCCACACAGCCACAGGCAAAGATCCCGAGGCTCACCAGATCAAACCGGCTGACCGCCTCGAGCACCGGCGCATAGAGCCCCAGCAGGAGCAGAATAAACGAGCCCGAGATCCCGGGCAGGATCATCGCCGTAATGGCCAGCATGCCGGCCAGAAACAGCATCGGATAACTCGGCTCCAGCGCGATCGGCTGCACCACCGTAATCCAGGCCGAGAGCACCGTACCCGCCAGCAGCGCGAGCCAGAGGAGCGGACGCTGCCAGCTGAGTTCGCGGGCGATCAGAAAGGCGGAAATCAGGATCAGACCGAAGAAAAAGGACCAGATCAGCTGCGGCTGATGCAGCAGCAGCCAGCCGATCCCCTTGGCGAGCGTCAGTACACTGGTCAGTATCCCGGCCAGCAGCGCAAGCAGAAACGTCCCGTTCAGATGCTGCCACAGGGCCTTCAAGCCCTGCTGCTGCCAGAGCCTCAGGGCCGCAGGATTTAACCGCCGTAACGCGTCGAGCAGCTCATCGTAGATGCCGCTGATCAGCGCGATGGTGCCCCCGGATACCCCCGGCACCAGGTCGGCCGCGCCCATCGCCATACCGCGAAGATAAATTCCGGCCAGTGCTGCAGGGCTGCGCTTGTGCTCTGCCGTGCCCATCAGCGCACCACCCCGCCCAGCAGGGGCACGAAAACCACGCCACTGAGTTTCTTCTGGGTAAACGCATCACCGCTTCGGGTAATCAGCAGCAGATCCTGTACACCGCCCGGTCCCACCGGAATCACCATCCGACCGCCATCGGCGAGCTGCTCCAGGAGCTCCTGCGGCACACATTCCGGCGCTGCCGTCACGATAATCGCATCGAAGGGCCCCTTTTCCGGCCAGCCCAGACTGCCATTGGCGTGGCGCAGCTGCACATTGCGCGCCTTCAGCAGCTGCAGGCGCTTGCGTGCCTTGTCCTGCAGGGGACGAATACGCTCAACGCTGTACACGTCCGGCACCAGCGCCGCCAGCACCGCGGTCTGATAGCCCGAGCCGGTACCGATCTCCAGCACCTTCTGCGGTACACCGTCCTTGAGCAGCGCTTCGGTCATCAAGGCGACGATATAGGGCTGGGAAATGGTCTGCCCCTGGCCGATCGGCAGCGCCGTATCCTCGTAGGCGCGATGGGCCAGCGCCTCATCCAGGAAGATATGCCGCGGCACAGCGCGCATGGCATCGAGCACCCGCTGATCTTCGATCCCCTCGGCACGCAGCCGTTGAATCAGCCGCTCACGGGTGCGTTTGGAGGTAAAGCCAATCCCTTCAAGATTTACCGGAGTCATGACAGATTACCCAGCCAGCTTTCGATTTCGCCGAACACACCATGGTGGGTCTGATCGACCTTCAGCGGCGTAATCGACACATAACCTTCGCGCACCGCATGAAAATCGGTCCCCGGCTCATCGTCCTCGGGCTGCCCGACGGCGGCAATCCAGTAACCCTGCTTGCCACGCGGATCGCGCATCGTCTCGATCTCGGCCGGTTTGCTGCGATGCCCAAGGCGCGTCAGACGCACCCCCTTGATCTGATCGAGCGGCAGCGCCGGCACATTCACGTTCAGAATCGTGCGCGGCGGCAGGCTCAGCCCCTCAACCTGATGCAGCAGCTTGCGGGCAAAGTGACAGGCCGTGGGCAGATGCTCGGGATCGCGCGAGCAGAGCGACAGCGCCAGCGCCGGCCGGGCCAGAAAACGCCCCTCCATCGCCGCACCGACGGTACCGCTGTAGAGCACGTCATCACCGAGATTGGAGCCGAGGTTGATACCGGAAATCACCATGTCCGGGCGCTCCTGAAGCAGCCCGTGTACCGCCAGATGCACACAGTCGGCCGGATTGCCGTCCACGGAGATAAAACCGTTGTCCTGCTTGACCGGGCGCAGCGGCGCGCAGAGGGTCAGCGAGCTGCTGACGCCGCTGCGGTCACGATCGGGCGCCACCACGATGCACTCGGCTTCGGCCTTCAGGCAGTCGTACAGGGCGCGAATCCCCGGTGCAAAGACGCCATCATCGTTGGAGATCAATACCTTCATCCGTGCGCTCCTGTCGCATCCGTCAACCAGCCACAGAGTTCATGCAGCACCGCCGTGGCAAAGCAGCCCTTGTCCAGGGCAAATTCGAGTTCCAGCTCCGCCTGCTGCGGGCGCCACTGCCAGGTGAGTTCCTGCGGCAGCAGTTTGAGGGCGCGGCGCTCCTGCTTGAGCCCGTGCTGCTCCAGCCCGCGGCAAAAATCGCCACAGGGGCTGAGCACCTTCGTCTCGAAGGCCAGCGCCTGATCGGCCACCAGCGCCGTACCGCGGCCCCACAGCGGACCGGTCAGCAGACGGCGATTCTCGCCCAGTAACGCCAGTGCTTCGGCATCGACGCGGTCAGGCAGAATCATGCTGGCCGAGCCGGGAAAGCCGAGCAGATCACCGGGCAAGTACTGATCGAACAGCCCCGCTTCGATCCGCGCCGCCAGCACCCGATTGAACAGCCAGGAGCGCGCCGCCGAAAGCGCCAGACTGCGCTTGGGGCGGGGCAGCTTGAGGGTGCCGGCAAAAAGCTTCTGGGCCTTTTCCAGATTGCCAAAACCGTGGCCGAAGCGCTGGGGCCCGTAATAGTTCGGCACCCCAGCCTTCAGCGCTTCAAGCCGCGCCTCCAGCCCGTCAAGCTCCTCCCCCTCAAGCTGGCGCAGACGAATGCGAAAACGATTGCGCTTGTGGGTGCCGATGCGCAGCTTGCGGTTATGCCGCAGCGCACGCAGGATACGCACGCCTTCGATGCCCCACTCGGCCCAGTCCGGATCGGGCTTGCCCGGCAGCTGAATACTGAACCACTGACGGGTCAGGGCATTGCGATCCTTGAGCCCGGAATAGCTGACCTGCGCCGCCTCGACGCCGCAGCGCTGGGCAAACTGACGTGCCAGCCACTGGGTGTTCTGATCGCGCTTTTCCACCCAGAGCCAGAGGTGCTCACCGCCTTCACCGGGCTCGAAGCCAAGCTCTTCGGTCACCTCGAAATCTTCGGCGACACTCTTGAACAGTGCCTTCAGTACCGGCCCCTGATCGATGCGCGGCAGCGCCTGCTGCCAAAGTTGCTGCTCACTCATCGGCTGGGCTCCAGCAGCACCACGGCGTGGGCCGCAATGCCTTCTTTGCGCCCGGTAAAACCGAGCGTCTCGGTGGTGGTCGCCTTGACGTTGACGGCGTCCTCGGCCACGGCCAGATCGGCCGCCAGCGCGCTGCGCATCGCCGGGATATGCGGCGCCATTTTCGGCGCCTGGGCAATCAGGGTGAGATCGGCATTGCCGAGGCGGTAACCGCGCTCATCCATCTGCGCCACCACCTGACGCAGCAGCCGGCGGCTGTCGATACCGGCATAGGCCGGATCGGTATCGGGAAAGTGATGGCCGATATCACCGAGGCCGAGGGCACCGAGCAGCGCATCACAGAGCGCGTGGATCAGCACATCGCCGTCGGAGTGGGCGACAAAGCCCTGCTCGTAGGGGATCGCGACCCCGCCGATCATCAGTTCGGTACCCGGACCGAAGCGATGTACATCAAAACCATGACCAATGCGCACGGCATTCTCCTTAATCGATACGCCCCTGCAGACGCAGGTACAGCTCCGCCAGAGGCAGATCCTCGGGACGGGTCACCTTGATATTGTCACTGTGGCCGGCCACCAGACGCGGCGCCCCGCCGGCCCACTCCAGCGCCGAAGCCTCATCGGTAATCGGCGCACCGGCCGCCAGCGCCTGCTGCAGCGCACGCACAAGCTCGCCGAGGCGAAACAGCTGGGGCGTCAGTGCCCGCCACAGCCGGCTGCGATCGGGCGTCGCGGCAATATGCACGCCATCAGGCCCCACCTGCTTGAGGGTATCGGTCACCGGCACCGCCAGAATGCCGCCGGCATCGTCCTCGGCGACCGCCGCCTGCAGCAGCGCAATATCCTCAAGACGCACACAGGGCCTTGCGGCATCGTGCACCAGCACCCAGTCGTCGGCGTCGGCCACGGCCATCAGCGCCTGCAGCCCGGCCAGCACGGAATCGGCGCGCTCGGCGCCACCGGTGACGATCCGCACCTTTGCGTTTGCCACCTGCGGCAGGGCGCGCCCGCGTTCATCATCGCTGGCCAGTACCAGACAGAGCCCGGCCAGCTCCGGCAGGGCGAGGAGCTGTTCCAGGCTGTATTCGATCAGCGGACGGCCGGCCAGCGGCAGATACTGTTTGGCACAGGCGGCGCCCATGCGGGTACCGCGACCGGCGGCAACCATCAGGGCCCAGTAACGGGGAGCAGCAGACATCAGTTCGACTCGCCGGGTTCGGTAATCAGATAGAAGGTTTCGTCGCTGCGAATCAGACCCAGCTCCTGACGCGCCACCTCTTCGACGGTTTCAAGACCGCTCTGCAGCTCGACCACCTCGTTGGCCAGCACCCGATTGCGCTGACGCAGACGCTGGTTTTCAGCCTCCTGCGCCGTGATCTCATGCTCGGTCTGCCACAGATGCACATAACTGCCCTCGCCGCTCCAGAGGCGAAGCTGCAGTCCGATCAGCAGCAGGGACAACAGAATGATCAACCAACGCACGATAGAGGCGTTCCTTCAGGCTAAATAGGGTGAGTTTAACCAGTTAGCGGACATATCTCTATCAGCGCCGGGCCTCGATTCGCCACGGCCCCACCCGCAGGGAACGGCCCCGAGCCCCGCGCCTCTGGCCGGACGCCAACGCATAAGGCCAACCGCCTGCACCTTGCAGCCGCGGGCCAGACGCTTATGCTCAAAGGCAGCGCTCCCACCGAGGACTTATCGATGCCGATACGACCGCGATACCCCGGACAACGGGTTCTGCTCCTGTGCGTGCTTCTTGGCCTCGCAGGCTGCAGCAACCTGGCCGTCAGCCCCGCCCCGGCAACCGAGCGGGTCTACCCAACAGGCCCGACCGTGCTGGCCGACAGCGCGCTGACGCGTGAACGACTGTACCTTCAGCACCGCCACTGGGCGGGCACGCCGTATCGGCTGGGCGGGCTGAGCCGCACCGGGATCGACTGTTCCGGGCTGGTCCAGACCACCTTCGCCGCCCAGTTCGGGATCGACCTGCCACGTACCAGTGCTGCGCAGCAGACGCTGGGCGAGGCGGTGCGCCGCGATCAGCTGCGCCCCGGCGATCTGCTCTTTTTCAGAACGGGCGCAGACACTCGGCACGTAGGCATCTATATCGAGGCCGACCGCTTTCTGCACGCCTCGACCCGCCGCGGCGTGACCCTGTCATCGCTTGAGAACCGCTACTGGGACCAGCGCTTCTGGCAGGCCAGACGGCTGTAGCCACAACGCTCAGCCCAAAAGGCTTGCCTGCGCCTGTCACTGCGCCGGCCTCAGCCTGAAAAAACGGGCAAAACGGGGAATCCCGTTCTGCGTATAGCCTGAGTATCTGTAGGTCACGGTGCTGCCAACGGGCGGCGGATTGTGCCGCTCGGTCAGGGTAAAACCGCTGCCGATCCGAAACTCCTGGCCCGCAGCCGTGCGCACCAGCAAAGCCCCCAGCAGTCCGGAAAACTGCCCCTTACCGGGTAGATGCGCCACGACCACCGCTTCGGCATCCTGGAAGGGTTTGAGCTTGATCAGATTATCGCTCCGCCCCACCCGGTAATGGGCCTGCTTGCGGTGCAGCATCAGCCCCTCGCCCCCACCGGCGATCACGTCCTGATACAGCGCCTGCAGCTGCGCAGCATCGGCGAGGCTCGTTTGTTCGAGCACCTGAAGATAGGGGCTCAAGCCCGCAAGTTCGGCGCGTGCAATGGCGTAGCGCTCGCTGAAGACCTGCGGGTGGGTCGGCAGATCAAAGACCATAAACCGAACCGCGCGCCAGGGCTCGTCCTCTGGCACCGCTTTGCGTGCCAGCCCCGAGATCTGCTCGAAGCGGCCCCGGCCCATCCACAGCTCGCCATCCAGGGCAAAGGCGGGAAAGCCCGCGGTAAACCAGTCCGGCGTATTGATCACCCGCCCCGAGCGCGACAGCAGGCGCTGCCCGTCCCAGTAACCGCGCACGCCATCGAGTTTTTCGCTGACCAGATAATCGCGCACTTCCCCCGTAAAGGGCTGCTCCACGCCCTGCTGAATCTGCGGCGCCCTGGCCGGTTCTGATCGCACGGTCTCTGCCTGCGCACTGCGGCAGGACAAGCCACACAGCGACAGCAAAACGACT
>CAYWUD010000037.1:0-12349 GCA_964461355.1 uncultured Pseudomonadales bacterium
GCCTGTTACGTGCACTGAACCTGCTCGAGCTTTGGGTCACGGAGCGCTGTCAGTGCTGATCAACCGCTACATCAGTTCATGTTCACAAAAAACACCCGCCTCAGGCGGGTGTTTTTTATCTCAAGCACAGAGAGCGGCCGATCAGTTCAGGCGAAAATCCTTGACGCCGAAGGGCTCATCCTCCAGCAGGCAGCTGAAGCGAAACTGCGACAGGCTCAGTGCCACCGGCAGCGGCGCGTCGATCGGCAGGTTCAGATAGCGCAGCTTGTTGCGAAAGTGCAGGCGCTTTTTCACCCCGGTAAAGATCTTTTCCGGAAAGGCGAAAGGCCCCTGGGTCCACTGCTGACCGTTGACCAGCATGAAGAGCTGCAGCACCGGACGGCGGCCACGCTGCTTGTTGAGCTGGGCAAACAGCTGCTCCTGCTCGGCCACCGGCTGATCGCAGGACAGGCAGAGGGTCAGTGCCTCCTCGGGACCCAGCTGGGCCACCAGCAGCAGCTGATCGGGGGCAAGCAATCCCGTCAGAGGTTGATCGAGGTTGTGGCAACCGGTGTCGAACCGCTCCTGCATGGGTACTCCTCAAGCTCAGTGGGCACAGTACAGTGTGTGCGCGCCCTGCTGGCTGCGGTCGACACGAAACTGGCCCTGTAAAAAGGGCGCCTGAGGATACGCCATCTGCCCCTGCAACCGAAGCGTTTCCAGCCGCACCGGCAGTACATAGGCACTGTCAAAGCCACAGGGCGCCTGATCCGGAGTAATCAGGCTCGGGCCGGTAAACTGCAGCCAGCCCTGATCGGCCAGAAGGTGACTGGCGCGAAAACCGGTATGGATGGTGCCTGCCTGGGTGGCCGTGCGGAAAAAGCCGCCTACCTCGTAGGCGCCGGCCAGACTGTCGCCGGATACCACCAGCCAGACGAATTCATCGGCATTCTGCCAGCGCTCGAGCAGCGGTTCGATCGAGCGCGCCAGATAATGGTTGTAGCGGTTGATCAGCTGATACAGCGCTTCGACGCGCTGGGGATAGGGGTCGGAAACGCGCGCAGTGCGCGTCTGCAACAGTACCGTCAATGGCGACTGACCGGCTTCGGCACGGGCACGCCAATCAAGCTGCAGACGATCGGCCAGCAGACCTGCCAGCCAGCCCAGGTGATAGGATTCGCTGTCGCCACTGAGATAGGGGCTTTCGGCGACCGCCAGCAACCGCTGTCGCTGCAGCTGGTGATAACCCGCCTGAGCAGGCGCCAGCCCCCGGGCCAGCAGATGGGCCTGCTGCTCGATATAGCGGGCCGTGCCCTCAAAGAGATCGATCGGATCCAGGGCGCCGGCCTCATCCGCATATTCACGCCGCCAGCGCTGCCACCAGTAGGCCGCTTCCTGCAGGAACAGCTCCTGTCGCTCGGGCTGCAGGTAGGCTTCGATCAGAGCCAGCAGCAGATGCTGGCGGGCAATACGCGGCTCGGCACCCGCCGGATAGCGGCTGGCGCGGGCGCTGATATTGAGCTCGCGCGCCAGAGGCCAGCGTTGCTGGACAAAGAGGTGGAAGGCTTCGTGCGTGGCCAGATCAAACAGGAACGGGATTTCGGCCGCGCTTTCAAGTTCCTGAAAATCGCGCGCATCCAGAGGCTCGGGTCCAAGCGGCACAATGATTGCCGGCCGCCCCTGCCACTGCCCCTGACCGAACTGCAGGTACTGGTTCGGCACCCCCTGCTCAAGCACCTGCGCCGGCGCAATCGCGTAACGGCCGTCGATATCGAGCGCCCAGGCCCGCTCGCCATCGGTTGTCAGCAGTACCCAGTCGGCAAAGCCGGCCCCGGGCCAGAGGGGTTCGAGCTGGCTCCAGCTTTGTGCCACAGCCTGCTGCAGACGATCCAGATAAGCATCCAGAGTCTCGGCATGCAGCGGCGCGGCCGGCAGCAGCAGACAAAGAAGCAGCAACAAACCTGTTCGTGACAGGAACACACGGCCGTTCATGGCATCTCCTGGCCCCCCGCCCGGTTTTCCCCTTCTATGGGTATAGACGGCCCCTGTGGCAAGCCCAATCGCTTTTGGCTATCGACGGTCTGCAGACGGAATTTGCTAAATTGGAGACAAGGGGTGGATTCGGGGGAATCAGTCCATGGCTATCGACAAGAATCTGCACGAAGGCTTTACCCGCTTTTTCGAACACCCGACCCGCGAAGGGCTGCGCGATCTGCTGCGCCACGGTATCGGCGAAATCGATCAGATGGACTTCAAGGAGGAGCTGCCGGACAAGGTCAAGCTGGCCAAGCATCTGCTGGCCTTTGCCAACAGCGGTGGCGGCGTCATCGTGGTCGGCATCACCGACGGCGAACGCATCGAGCCCAAGGGGGTCAGCGAGCTGATCGACAAGGCCGACATCCAGAAACGCCTGTCGCGCTACCTGCCCGCAACCCTCGAGTACGAAGTGCTCGATTTCATCTACCGCGATTCGGAATATGCCGCGCTCAAGGGCAAGATGTTCCAGGTGCTGGTGATCGACTCGGATGACAAGCAGCTGCCCTATCTCTGTACCCGCGGCGGCGATGGCATCAAGGACAACTGCGTCTATATCCGCAAGGGCACCAATACCACCGAAGCCGACCACGAAGACCTGCAAAGGCTGATCAACCGGCGACTGGAAACCGGGTTTTCCTCCTCGCACCTACTGAGCCTCGAAGAGCATCTGGAGCAGCTGCGCCTGCTGTATCGCCTGCTTGAGCGCAATGTCTCGCCGCTGGCGCCGGGCTTCGTACCCGGGATGATCGGGCGCGGGCCCGATCCGGACGGCCGCGTGCCCCTGCCGCTGCCCGAACCCTTTGATCGTTTTCTGGCCCGCTGTATCGAGCGCAAGAAACTCCTGATCGAGCAGCTGCTCAAGCTCCGCCCGCTGCCCTGAGCCCGTGCCTGCCGACGATCTGCGGGCCGGCGCAGCACAATGCGTACAACTACCCTCTCGCCAGCGCAGGCGCTTTTGCCTATGGTCCGCGCCCGCAGGATCACCCCGCCGACGCGGGGACTACGCTCAACAGGAACCGACACAAGAGACCGGAGCCCACCATGCACATGGATGCCGCAATGCCCGCACTGGTGGGCGCTACCCTGCTGATTCTGATCATCGGCTTCTGCCTTAAGCTGGCACGCCAGCCCCACGTGATCGCCTATATTCTGGCCGGCGTACTGATCGGCCCCTGGGGGCTGGAGCTGATCAGCGACCCCGCCAGCATCAGCCGTCTGGGTGCCCTCGGCGTCATTTTGCTGCTGTTTTTCGTCGGTATGGAAACCCACCCGGAAAAACTGCTCGCCAACTGGAAACTGGCCCTGTTCGGCACCCTGCTGCAGATCGGCCTCAGCCTTGCCTGTGCCTGGCTCATCGGCTGGCTGTTCGACTGGACGCTGTCGCGCACGCTGCTGATCGGCTTTGTCATCAGCCTCAGCAGTACCGCCGTGGTGATCAAGCTGCTTGAAGATGCCGGGCTGCTCAACGCCCCGCTCGGACAGGGGGTGCTCAGCATCCTGCTGGCGCAGGATCTGGCCATTATTCCGATGCTGATTCTGCTGAGCATGTTCGGTAGCGAAGCCGGCGCCGAGAGCCACCTGCTCAAACAGGGGGTCGGTACCCTGCTGGCCTGCGCGCTGTTTGCCTACATGGTGTACCGCAAGGAGCTGCATCTGCCGCTCGGACGCCTGCTCAAGGAGGACCGCGAGCTACAGCTCTTTACCGCACTCGGGGTATGCTTCGGCCTGGCCATGATCAGCGGCTGGTTCGAGCTCTCCACCGCGCTCGGCGCGTTTCTGGCCGGCATGCTGGTCGGCGTGGCCCGGGAAACCCAGTGGATTCACCACACCCTTGAATCCTTCAAGATGCTGCTGCTGGCGATTTTCTTTGTTTCGATCGGCATGCTGCTCGATCTTAACTTCCTGCTCGAGAACTGGTTCCAGGCGCTGCTGCTGACGCTGGCGGCCCTGATCACCAACACCTTTATCAACGCGCTGGTGCTGCGGCTGGCACGTTTTTCCTGGAAACACAGCCTGCATGCCGGTCTCCTGCTGGCGCAGATCGGCGAATTCAGCTTTGTCCTGGCCGCCGTTGGCCTGCAAGCGGGCATTATCCACAACAGCGGCTACCAGCTGGTACTCTGTGTCATCAGCCTGTCGCTGCTGCTCAGCCCGCTGTGGATTGCCCAGGGCAAACGACGCCTGAACCTCAACAACGAAACCTGATCTTTTACGACTGTACGGGTACCCCCCTTCCATGGATCTGAATCTGCTGCTGCAGGACTACAAGCTGGTCCTGTCCGTTATCTACATCCTGGTCATTCTGATTCTGCGCTGGCTGCTCTGCCGCCAGCTGGCACGCCTCAGAACAGAAGACGAAGAGCTGCCACGGCGCTGGAGCAACAGCGCCAAGAACGTGCTCAACCTGCTGCTGGTGCTCGGCCTGATCCTGATCTGGCTGTCCGAGCTGCGGTTTGTCGCCCTCTCTATCGCCACCTTCGCGGTAGCGCTGGTGATCGCCTGCAAGGAGGTGATTCAGTGCCTCCTGGGCAGCTTCTACCAGGCCAGCACGCGCTCGTTCAATATCGGCGACTGGATCAAGGTGGGCAATCAGGCCGGTCAGGTGGCTGAAAGCGACTGGCTGACCACCACCCTGCTGGAGATCGATCTTGACGGACTGTCCTACGGCTATACCGGCAAGACCCTGACCCTGCCCAACAGCCTGCTGCTGGGTAACACGGTGCATAACCTGAACTTCATGCGCCGCTACACGCACCACAGTTTCATCCTCACCCGTGAACCGGCTGCCGTCGATCCCCGGGCGGTGCGCACCTTTATGCTTGAGCGTCTGGAGCACTACCTCGAGCCTTTTGCCGAAGTTGCCCAGCGCTATAACCGGATGCTGGAAAAACGCCTGGAGATCAAGCTGCCGAGCATTGCGCCGAGTATCCGCCGCTCGACCACCGAGCTTGGCAAGGACTGTTTTGCGATCGGATTTTTCTGCCCGACCGAGCAGGCGATCGATATCGAGCAGCAGCTGAGTGACGACTTTTTCGCCTGGTGGAATCGCGCCTGTGCCGAGCTCGAGGCCTTACCGGGAGCCAGTCCAGCCACCCGCTCGGGTGTCGCTACACCGACGCTCTGAACCCGCTCAGGAATCGATCGGATCGCCCTCGGGCATCAGCGCTTCACTCAGCGCCTCGATCCGCTTAGCCACGCGCTCGTCCCGCTCGGTGAAAAAGGCCAGATGAAACAGGGCATCCCCTTCCTGCACCAGGGGGATGTTCTGCTTGCCGATAATCAGCCCCGAGCGCTGCGCCCGCACCTCGCTGACCACCTCGCCAAAGGGGTTGCCGATCTCGGCCAGCAGGTCGCCCTTGACCACGGCATCGCCGAGTCCTTTCAGGCTGCGCACGATGCCACTGCCGCTGGCCCGCACCCAGGCGCTGTTGTTGGCGACAAAGGGACGGCGCTTGAGCGGCGTACAGCGGCGCCGGATCATGCCCAGGTGGGTCAGTACGTTGAGCACACCATGGACGCCGGCACGAATCGACAGCTCGTCAAAACGCAGAGCCTGTCCCGCTTCGTAGAGCAGAACCCGGGTGTCCGACTCGACCGCCGCCTGGCGCAGGGAGCCGTCGCGCAGGTTGGCATTAAGCAGTACCGGCACACCGAACACATCGGCCAGACGCCGGGTTTCCTCGTCTTCGAGGTCGGCGCGAATCTGCGGCAGATTGGAGCGATGCAGCGCACCGGTATGAAGGTCGATGCCGTAATCACAGCGGCGCACGATCTGGGCCAGAAAGGTGTCGGCCACCCGGGCCGCCAGAGACCCCTTCGCCGATCCGGGAAAACTGCGGTTAAGATCGCGCCGATCGGGCAGATAGCGACTCTGGTTGAGTACGCCGTAGACATTCACCATCGGCACCAGAATCAGGGTGCCGCTGCGCACCCTGAGCGAGCGCATCTGGATCAGCCGCCGGACGATTTCAACACCGTTGAGCTCATCACCATGAACGGCCGCCGACACAAACACCACCGGTCCCGGATGCCGGCCATGGCGCACCTGTACCGGCATGCAGATCTCGGTATCGGTATAGAGTCGGGCAACCTCAAGCTCGAGCTGGCGCGATTCGCCTGGGCGGATCAGGGTCGAACCGATGGTCATCTGGGCTTCATACATACCTGCACCCTCCGAAGACTAGAACCAGCGCTTGAGCCGTAGCCAGACAAACTGCAGCCCTACCAGCAGCACCAGCAGAGCGACAAACAACCAGAAGGCCAGCGGATTGTCGGCTCCGGGAATCCCGCCCACGTTGATTCCCAAAAGACCGGTAAGAAACCCCAGTGGCAGAAAGACCGCCGCCACCAGCGACAGCGCATACATACGGTTGTTCATCTGCTCGGCCAGCCGGCTGGCCTGCTCTTCCTGCGCCACCGCCGCCCGCTCGCGCACGGCATCGAGTTCCTCCAGATAACGGCTGAGCTGGTCGGCCACTTCACGAAGATGCTGGCGCACTTCGGGGCGCAGCCAGCGCACCGGCGCCTGTACCAGCTGCTGCAGGGCTTCACGCTGGGGCGCGAGATAACGGCGCAGGCTGATCAGGTCGCGGCGCAGGGCGCCGATGCGCGTACGCAGGCCATAGCCCTCATCGGCCAGCATGGTTTCCTCGATCTCGGCGACGAGATCGGCCTTTTCCTCGATCGTCTCGCGCATGCGCAGAATCAGACGCTCAGCCAGCTGAGACAGAAAGGCCCCGGCATCCTCGGGCCCCTGTCCCTGCTCCAGCGCATCGGCTATATCACCGGCCGAGCGCAGACGCCGACGCCGGGTACTGATGATGCGCCGACCATCGCTCCAGATCCGGATCGCCACCATGTCTTCAGGATCATGACCATGGCTCAGGTTGACACCGCGCAGGGCCAGCAACAGCGCATCGCCCATCGGCGTGGTACGCGGGCGCACATCCTCGGCCAGCAGCGCCTCAACCACCAGAGGATCAAGTCCCGAGTCCTGCTCGAGCCACTGCTGTACCGCCGGCGCGGTATATTCAAAATGGACCCAGACGACCCGGGTATCCTCGGACGCGGCGGCAAGTTCCGACCAGCCCACCGGCGAGGCGCCGCCCTGACCATCGAAACAATAGCCGTAAATCAGACCGTCACTGCTCGTTTCCTTGACCATTGCCCCTCCTGTCGCCCTGTCGTGGCCTTGCTAGGCTTATAACACTGTCTATTAATCAGGCCAGCAAAAAAAGATGAAACTTGCCATATTATCCTGTGCTCCGAACGCCTACAGCACTCGACGTCTGGTGGAAGCAGCCCTCGCCCGCGGCCATGAGGTTGACGTCCTGAACACCGGTAAATTTGCCATCGACCTGGAACGAGAATCACCGGATCTCTATTACCAGCAGCTGCAGCTCGATGAGTATGACGCCGTACTGCCACGGATCGGCGCCTCGATCACCTACTTCGGTACGGCAATCGTGCAGCAGTTTCAGGAGATGGATATCTACTGCGCCAATACCGCCCGCGGCATTCTCAACTCCCGCGACAAGCTGCGCAGCCTGCAGATTCTGAGCCGCCACAAGATCGGCATTCCCAAGACCAACTTCGTCCACGACAAGCACGATGTGCTGCCGGCGATCGAACGCGTCGGCAACGCACCGGTCATCATCAAGCTGATCCAGGGCACCCAGGGGATCGGCGTACTGCTGGCCGAGTCGAACCACACGGCAGCGGCGCTGATCGAGCTGCTGCAGAGCCAGAAACAGAACGTGCTGGTGCAAAAGTTTGTGGCCGAGAGCAAGGGCAAGGATATTCGCGCCCTGGTGGTCGGTGATCGGGTGGTCGCGGCGATGCGGCGCGTGGCCCAGGGGCAGGAGTTTCGCAGCAATGTGCACCGTGGCGGGCGCGCCGAACCGGTCGAGCTTCCGGACAACTACCGCGACACGGCGGTGCGCGCCGCGCAGATTCTGGGCCTCGAGGTTGCCGGGGTCGACATGCTCGAAGGCACCGACGGGCCGCAGGTGATGGAGGTCAACTCGTCCCCCGGACTCGAAGGGATCGAAACCTGCACCCAGCTTGATATCGCCGGTGCCATCATCGACTACATCGCCGCCCAGGTCGATTTTCCCGAAATCGATATCCGCCAGCGCCTGACCGTCAGTCGCGCCTACGGGGTCAGTGAGCTCTATATTCCGGCCGAATCGCATGTGGTCGGACAGACCATCGCCGAAGCCGGTCTGCCCGATCAGGATATCAACGTGCTCACCCTCTATCGCGGCGAGCAGGTGATCCACAATCCACGGCCCTCGCGCACCCTCGAAGCGGACGACAAACTGCTCTGCTTCGGCAAACTGCAGGCGATGCGCACCCTGATTCCGGCTGCAACCCGGCGCAAGCGCAAACCGAGAATCAAGCCGCTCGATACCGAACAGCTCGGTTCAGCGGCTAACCCAGAGGCGGATTGACCGCACTGCTGCGGGCCGCTTCGGCAGGCGCCGCGGCGCCCTCGGCCCGCGGCAGCACCAGCGCCAGTACCTGCTGTTCCTGTGTCCACTGCTCGGGCTCGTCGGCCGCGAGGATCGGATGCAGCTTGTCGGCCGCATCGAGACGAAACAGCGGTACGACCTGCTCCCAGTTGGCCTTGAAATCGGTCCAGCTGAAGGTCTCGTTCAGGCGCGTCTGTTTCAGCAGCGCCCCCTGACGCAGCAGGTGACTGAGCTGTGCATAACTGATCGCCTGATCGAACAGCACCTGTTCGTTGCTGATCCGACTCTCCTGATGACGGCGCTCCTTGCCCGGCGCCGATGCCACCGCAAACACATGGTTGTCGCCGAACAGGTGGCTGAAGTGATAGATCGCCAGCGCATTTTCATGCCGGTTCGGTGACAGACCCAGCACCAGTCGGATGGCCGAGAGATCCAGGCGCGTTTCGGTCTGCTCGGAAAAGGGACTGCTGTAGAGCGCATTGAGCCCCTCCATGCGCGCCAGGCGATAGTTTTCCCACACATGATCGACCAGCGTGACCGGGATACCCGCTTTCTGCAGCCCCTTGGCCAGCACCCGGCCAAGCTGGGCGGCGCCGACGATCAGCACACCGTTGGCCGGCGCATGCTGTACCCCGAGCCAGCGCGCCAGCGTAGCGCTGGTCAGACTCTGGAACACCACGGTGCCGATAATCACCAGAAACACCAGCGGCACCAGCTGCCCGGCGCCGGGATAACCGGCGGCCTCAAGGCGAAGGGCAAAGAGTGCCGAAACCGCCGCCGCGACAATACCGCGCGGCGCGATCCAGCCCAACAGCACCCGATCACGCCAACCAAGATCACTGCCGAGGGTTGAAAAGAATACCGCCAGCGGCCGCACGACCAGCTGCAACAGCGCCAGCAGCGCCAGTGCCGGCAGCCCCAGCGAAAGCAGGGCCTCCAGATCAACGCGCGCAGCCAGAATGATAAAGAGCGCCGAGATCAGCATCACCGACAGATCTTCCTTGAACTTCAGCACCGCGGTGAGATCGATCTCCTCGCAGTTGGCCAGCCAGATCCCGAGTACCGTCACCGCCAGCAGGCCCGATTCGTGTACCAGACTGTCGGCAACCCAATACAGGCCCAGCACCATCACCAGCATGGCGAAATTCTGCAGGTAATGGGGAAAGACCACCTGCTTCAGGGCGCGCTGAATCAGCAGACCGCCGAGACAGCCGAGCGCCAGCCCCACCAGCAGCATCAGCGCCAGCTCGCGCGCGACCGGCAGCCAGGCAGAGCCGCCTTCGAGGCTGTTGAGCGCCTCGACAAAGGTAAACACCAGTACGGCGAAGATCGCACCGATCGGGTCGATCAGAATCCCCTCCCAGCGCAGGATCCGATCGAGCTCGATCCGCGGCCGCACCGCCCGCAGCAGCGGCGCAATCACGGTGGGCCCGGTGACCACACAGATCGCGGCAAAGAGCGACGCGATCACCCAGTCGAGTCCGAGCAGCAGACGACTGCCCAGCGCAATGCCGACAAAGGTCACCGCCATCCCCAGAGATACCAGGCGCCCGACCACCTGTGCCTGCTGGCGAATTTCCCCCCACTTGAGGGTCAGGGAACCCTCGAACAGAATCACCGCTACCGCCAGCGAGACGATCGGCATCAAGAGTTCACCGAACAGCGCTTCAGGCTGCAGCAGGCCGGTCAGCGGCCCGAGGCTGATACCGACCAGCAGCAGCGGCAAAATCGCCGGCAGGCGCAGAAACCAGGCCAGCCACTGACTGAGCAGGGACAAAAGGCCGATCACCACCAGCGCAAGGGCTCCGTTCAATTCCATCTGCAGTACTCCTGGTCGATCCGCGCCGCTACTCAGGCCTGCGCGGCAAAGGCATCACGGGTCAGGTTCTCGACGGCGCCTTGGGCATCGAGGACCACATCATCCTCGATACGAATGCCGCCAAAGGGGTAGAGCTCATCGATCAGCGCCCAGTTGAAATAACGGCTGGCAGCACTTTCACGCAGCGGCTCGAGCAGCTGGGGAATGAAGTAGAGACCGGGTTCGATGGTCACACAGAGCCCGGCTGCCAGCGGCCGCTGCGTACGCAGCGCCGGATAGCGCGGATGCCGCGGCCGCTGCTGACCGACGCGATCGATCTGCCAGCCGCCCACATCATGCACCTGCACGCCCAGAAGATGCCCAAGACCGTGCGGCATAAAGACGCCGGTCCAGTTTTCGGCAAAGATCTCTGCCTCGGAGGCGTGCACCAGTTCGGCTTCCTGCAGCAGACGGGCCAGCTGATGATGGTACTGCTCGTTCAGTACGGCATATTCGAGCCCCGGCCGTATGGCGGCCACCAATGCCTGCTGCAGCTGGTCGATGCGATCACGCAGCGCCTGAAAACCGCTCTCGGCCGCCGAGCCTGCCGCCGTGCGATCGGCACGCACGAAGGTGCGGCTGATATCGCTGCCATAGCCGGCCACCTGGGCGCCCGCATCCACCAGCAGTGATCGGTTACTCATGCGCTCGGTATCGTAGTGCGTGTAGTGCAGCACCGCAGCGCGCTCGTTGAGAGCGATGATATTGCTGTAGGGCAGTGCGCTTTCGGCGTGGCCGACAGCGCCCAGATAGGCCAGATGGATCTCGAGCCCGGTAGCGCCCTGATGAAAAGCCTGCTCGGCGGCCCGGTATCCGGCCACAGCCCGCCGGTTGGCGGCACGCAGGCACGCCAGCTCGTACTCGGTCTTGAAACCGCGCTGATAGTTGAGCGGCGCCATCAGCTCGTCGCCGTTGCAGCTGCCGATCCGCTCGGCCAATGCTCCGGGGGCCTCACCGATATAGCCGTAACTCTCGAGATCTTCAGGCAGGTAAGCACTCACCTCATCGGGGCTTCGCAAGAGTTTCAGCTCGAACTGATCGACCCAGTAGCCTTCCGGGTCGGCCGCCACCGGGTGCCAGTAATCATGCGGCTGGTAATAGGCCAGCAGGGGCCGCTGGCCGGGCCTATAGATAATCCAGCCGTGGGCATGCTGCTCGAGCGGCACCAGCGCAGTGAAATGGGGGTTGCTATAGAAGGGATAGGTCGCGTCATCACAGAACCGGTGGCGCGGCACACCGCTGTGAATCAGTACCCCGTCAAGCTGCGCGTCGGCCAGAATGCGGTCAAGCTCGGCCAGCCGCTGGTCCAGATGTTGCCGATAGAGCGCGTCCCAGGGTGTTTCGAGCGCGGTGTTCATGCCTTGATCTCCCCGACCACGGTGCACAGGGCGGTACAGAGGGTGCCCAGGTCGTCATCGTTCATCACATAGGGTGGCATCACATACACCAGTTTGCCGAACGGGCGTACCCAGACCCCCTCCTCGACAAAACGCGGCTGAATCCAGTGCATGTCCACAGGTTCGGTCAGTTCCACCACGCCGATCGCCCCCAGCACCCGCACATCGGCCACCTGAGGCAATTCAGCCAGCGCCATCAGGCCCGTTTTAAGACCCGCTTCGATACGTGCAACCTGCGCCGGCCAGCGCCCCTGAGCCAGAATATCGAGACTGGCACAGGCCACGGCACAGGCCAGCGGATTGCCCATAAAGGTCGGGCCGTGCATAAAGACACCGTGCTCGGAGATGGTCTCGCTGATCTCGCTGCTGCAGAGCGTCGCCGCCAGGGTCATATAGCCCCCGGTCAGCGCCTTGCCGACACACATGATATCGGGCGTGACCCCGGCCCATTCAGCCGCGAACAGCTTGCCGGTGCGGCCAAAGCCGGTGGCAATCTCGTCGAACACCAGCAGGATATCCAGGCGCTGACAGAGCTCCCACAGGCGCTTGAGGTATTCGGGCGAATAGAAGCGCATGCCACCGGCGCCCTGGACGATCGGCTCGAT
>CAYWUD010000038.1:0-12334 GCA_964461355.1 uncultured Pseudomonadales bacterium
GTAAACGAAGGGTTTGAGCGTCGATCCTGGCGAGCGCGGTGCGGTCAGCATATCCACATGACCGAAGCGGGCCTGATCGTGGAAATCGGCCGAGCCTAGGTAGGCGCGTACGCTCAGATCGCGGTTGTCGACCAGCAGCAGGGCGGCTGAATGGGCCGGAGGCAGCTGGCGGGCGTAGTCCGCCAGGAGGGCTTCGAGTTCCCGTTGCAGGTCGCTGTCGATCAGGGTTTCGATGCGCTGGGCGGTCGGTTCTGCCTGGTGCAGGCGCCGCGCCAGCAGCGGCGCGCTGGTTGCTCCGGTGCCGGTGAGGGTGATCAGCGGTTCGGCCAGCGCCTGCTGAATTCTCGTCTCAGGCCAGAGGCCGAGCTGGCCCATGCGCCTGAGTACTTTGTCGCGGGCTGCACGGGCCGCCTGCGGATGTCGGTCGGGGCGATAGTCGCTCGGGCGCTGGGGCAGCACCGCCAGCAACGCGGCTTCGCCATCGGAGAGGGTACGTGCCGGTTTGCCGAAGTAGTGATAGCTGGCGGCCTGCACCCCTTCCAGCGGGCCGCCGAAGGGGGCCAGGTTGAGATACAGCGCCAGAATCTCGTCCTTGTCCCGATGCCATTCGAGCTGCAGCGCGCGCAGGCTCTGCTGCAGCTTGCCGGCCAGGGTGCGCGGGTGCGGCTCCAGCAGGCGCGCCACCTGCATGCTCAGGGTCGAGCCGCCCGAAATTACCTGTCCACCGATCAGGTTCTGCGTAGCGGCCCGCAGCAGGGCCAGCGGATTGACACCGGGGTGCTGGTAGAACCAGCGATCTTCGTAGCCGAGCAGCAGCTCGAGGTACACCGGAGAGACCTCTTCAAGCGTCACCGGATAGCGCCAGACGCCCTTGGTATCGGCAAAGCGGCGCAGCGGTGTGCCATCGGCCGCCAGCACGACGGTGCTGAAGGCGGCCGCTTGCGGCAGGGGAAAGGCACGATCGAGCAGCGCCAGTCCCGCCAGCGGCAGCATCAGCAGGGGCAGCAGCCAATACCGGCGTTTCATCGCGGTTTGACCTCCAGCCAGCCGCTGTCGCCACCCTGAAAACGAATCCAGGGACGGTACATATCCTCGGCATAGGGCGGCGGAATGCGAAAGCGTCCGGGACTGACCGCGCGGGCGAGATAGAACACCCGCGCGCTCGAGCGCCAGCCAAGATCAAGCGCGGCTACATAGCGGTCATCACGAAACTCCTGATGGCGCGGCTCGGCCTGATACCAGAGCTGGTCCAGCGGCTCACCGTCGATGCGGATCTCGTTCAGATCAAGCCCTGTGTCGAGGTTCTGATTTTCGAGTTCGAGACCCGCCGGCAGCAGGTCGACCAGCAGCAGATGCGCCAGTGCCTCGTCATCGCGGCGGCGCACTTCGAGTTCCACCAGCACCGTATCGCCGCTGTTGAGGCTGTCGAGTGCATCCAGCGGGGCGCCCTCAAGATCAAAATACCGGCGCCGCACCGCAAGCCCGGCATCGTCGCTGGCAACCGGGGCCGGGCCCCGGCCCTGCAGGCTGAAATCAAGGTAGAGCGGCGTCGTGCCCTGATTGTGCAGCGTCAGATGCTGACTCGCGGCCCCTTCGATCCGGCGGCGCAGGCTGCTCCCCGTGACGCTCAGCGGTGCGCCGGCCAGGCGTACCTCGGCCTGCAGCGGCGGCAGATCCGTAGCCGTCTGCAGGCTCAGAGCGGCCAGCGCCAGGGCATTGCGCTCCTGAGTGCTGAACCAGTGCCGCTGGTGCAGCTGATCACCGAGCAGGGCCACAAGATCAAGGCTCCGGGTCTTCAGTGCCTGAGGCAGTTCCAGAGCTTCCTGCAGCCAGAACAGGGCCAGTGCCCGGTCGCGCAGAGCCGAGCCATAGTCGCCGCTCTGCAGCGCCGGTGCCGGCCCGGTCAGGCGTGCCAGGCCCTGTTCGATCGCCTGTTGGCCAAGCTCCGGGTTGCCCTGCTGCCCGAGGGCCAGTCCCAGCTGGACCAGCGCCAGCCCCTGAGGGCTGTCCTGATGCTCGAGGTACAGCCGGTTGAGCTGGCCGAGCGGGGCACGGTTTACCCGGGCCAGTACCTGCGCCGCATAGGCGCGAATGCCGAGATCATCGGCCTCGCTGTCGGTGCGGTAGTAGCGGCGGATCGGCGTACCCTGGCGCAGGTAATACTGCAGGCGATCGAGGGTGCGTGCGAGCAGGGCCTCGGGGACGGCATGGCCCTGAGCGCGGGCGCGCAGCAGAAAATCACCCAGATAGGCGGTCAGCCAGGGTTCGGCCGGACTGTCATGACGCCAGAGCCCAAAACTGCCGTCGCTGCGCTGCATCCCCTGCAGGCGTTCGATCGCGGTCGTGATGGCACGGATGCGGCTCGGTTCATCGCTGCCCTCAAGGCCAAGGCGCTTGAGCTTCTCCGGGTTCAGATAGAGCTGGGCGAACACACCGCTGGTGGTCTGCTCGGCGCAGCCGTAGGGGTAGGCCTTGAGGGCGCGCAGATGATCGCCGAGTGCCAGCGGCGGCTGCGCTGACAGTTCGAGCTCTGCCAGCAGGGTGTCATCGAGCAGGCCGGCAAACAGTGCCGGCTGATCGTCGAGCTTGAGGTGCTCGTCGGCGGCCAGTACCCGGCGGAGCTTGCGCGTTTCGGCAGCCCAGGCCGGGCGAATACCCATCTGCCAGTGACGCTCAAGGGGTTGTGTGCGCTCATCGCCATCGATCAGGCCGGTGATGTGCAACGCAAGATCAACGGCGGTCGTCGTGCTCTGTTCGCGCGCCTGAACGGGCAGATGCAGGGCTGTTTTTTCGCCGGCGGCAAGGCTCAGCGACTGCTGCCGGTGCTGACGGGGTTCCCCCTGATCGAGGCTGGTCAGTCCTGCGCCCAGAGCAAAGCTCAGCTCCAGTTCCTGTGCCCGGCCCGAGCGGTTATCGAGTTCCAGCAGCAGCTCCGTGGTATCGCCTGCGGCCAGAAAGCGCGGCTTGCTCAGCTGGGTGACCAGCGGTGCGGCAACCGTGAGCGAACGTTCTGCCTGACCAAAGCGCGACGGATCAAAGGCCAGCGCCATCAGACGCAGCTCGCCGTTGAAGTCCGGCAGCTCCAGCGGCACCAGGGCTTCGCCGTCGGCGTTCAGTGCAAGCTGGCCGGAGAACAGGGAGACGATCTGCACATCGCTGACCGGTTCCTGGCCGCCACGGCTGAGGTCGCCGTCGCCACCGAACTTGAGCCGGGCCCGACTGCCCTGATCGGCCTTGATCAGTGCATCGAAACTGTCACGCAGTTCCGGGCTGTAGCGACGTTGGGCGAAGAACCAGGCGAACGGATCGGGGGTGGCCATGGCGGTGATATTGAGTACGCCGACATCGACCGCCGCCAGCGTGACCCAGGCCTGTTCCGGAACGGCGCCGTTGGCGTCGCGTACCTGCACACGTGTATTGAGGGTGCTGTTCGGCCGCGCAGCGGTCGGTGCCTCGATCGTTACCGCCAGCGCACGCTGGGCGCGCTCAAGCGGCAGCGGGGTGAGACCGAGCATCCGCCGCGGTAGCTCCTGATCTTGCTTGTTGCCCGGCTGGACCAGCACCACCGAGAGGTAGAGGTCCTGCCGATCCCAGTCGAGGCCGATCGGCAGGGTGAATTCGGCTTCGGTTTCCGTAAGCGTGATCGGTTGCCAGAACAGTGGCTGCTCACCTTCAACGAGCAGGAAGCCCTGGCCCGGTACCGGGGCCTTGATGCGTACGCGGGCGCTGTCGCCGGGGCGGTAGCGGGTGCGGTCGAGTTCGAGTTGTAGCTGCTCGGGACCGCTCTGCTGAGCTTCATCCCCCCAACCGGCATAGAAACGGTAACGGCTGGTGCGCTGGGGATGGGCCGGATCGCGCAGCTCAAGGTAATAGCGACCCCATTCGACCGGCACGGCGACCTCAATGGGGGCATCGGCCTTGAGGGCCAGAGTCTCGCGGTAGGCCGGATAACTGCGCGTGCTGAAGTCGCGGCGCCAGCCCTGCTCCTCGTCCCAACTCCAGAAATAGTTCTGTTGCTCGCGCACCAGACTGAGTTCGAGCGCGTCGGCCGCCAGAAGCTGTTCGCCATCGGTCAGCATCAGTTCAAAGCGCGCCAGACCGTCGGCCGGACTGTGATCGTCACGGAACAGCGGACGTATGCCAAGCAGCCGGGCATCCGGCAGCACCAACCCTGAAACGCGGCGGCTGACCGGGCGTCCTCCCTGTTCGAACAGACTGGCATAGAGGTTCAGACGCACCGGGCTTTGAGGCGCCTGCCAGCTGTCGGGCAGGCTCAGTTGGCCCCTGCCTTCGGCATCGAGCCGGGTTTCGGCCAGTGTGAGATGCTGCTCCAGGCCGTTTTCATCGGGGTTGCCGAAATGGAAGGCACTGAATGCTTCGAAGGGGTGCGGTTCATGGCGCTGCCAGAGCTGTCCTGCAACCCGATTGCCCGAGGCGGTGGCGCCGTACAGATAGGCGCCGCTCAGGCTGGCGGTCGGACGCTCGGGGGACCGCAGACGCTCGGGCAGACTGAGGTCAAGACGCATACGTTCGGGCAGAAAGGCTTCTACCTTGAAGCGGTAATGTGCCTCTGAGCCATCCGGCAGACTGACCTGCCACTGCCATTCGCCCAGTGCGGCGTTGCTCGGCAGCGGCTGGGACAGTTCGTAATAGCCGCCGGCCTGCGGCTGCCAGCGCAGTGCGAGCTGAGTCTGACCTTCCGGGCTGATCAGGCGGGCTGGCAGCGGGCTGGCCGGCAGCGGCTGGCCCCGGTGGTCGCGCAGCAGCCCCGAGATCACCAGGGTATCGCCGGGACGGTACAGATCGCGCGGTCCATACAGGAACAGTTCCTGAGGCCTGAAGGGGCGCCCGCTGACCGCGTAGGCCGACAGGTCCAGGGCCGGGGCGGCCAGTCGCACCAGACTGGTATGGTTGCCCTTGCGGGCGATCAGCAGTGCAGGACGGTCGTGCTCGGTCCAGCTCCTGGCCAGGCGCAGGTGGCCGTGCTGATCGGTCGCGCCTTCGGCAAGCGGTTTGTTATCGGCGCCGATCAGTTGAATGTTGGCTTCGGCGACCGGTTCGGCCTGACCGAGATTCTGCACCCAGAGCTCGAGAGCGTCGGCATAAGCGCGCACCTGCAGGCTGAGATCAGTGACCGCGAACCAGGTGGCGGGCAGCCGGTAGTCGAGGCTGCCCGGCGTTTTCATGATCGCCAGATACACCCCGGCCGGTTGCAGGGCGTCGATCTCCTGAACCGGCAGGTAGCGGGTGACGCGCTGGTTGCGGGGGGCCTCGAGATCAAAGCGTGCCGAGTACACCAGTTCGCTGTGCTCGAGCAGTTCCCGGGCGCGCCAGAGGTCGAGCTGGGTCCGCTGACCGAACTGGGCCAGAAAAGCCTGCAGGCGTTCGGGGCGGACGCGGTAGAAGTCGAGTTCGGCTTCCGGGCTGTTGAGGCTGATCACCGGCAGGCCGTTGCTCAGCCGGTCCGCCAGCAGGTTGCCGCGGCTGGCAAAACCGAGCGCGCGGGGCAGGTCGGCGGTGGTAAAGGCGATGCTCTGACCTTCGGCCAGACGGCTGCCGTTGCTGGCCGGCAAGCCGGGTCGGACGTCAAGGCGGTAGCGTTGCTCCGGTTCCAGCCCCGGATAATGAAAGGTGCGTCGATCCTCGCTGCTGATCCAGCCGCCACCGAGCGGAGCCCCATCATGGCGCTGCAGATCGAGCCAGCGATCGACGGGTTCTGACAGATCGACCGCAGTGGAAAAGCGGACCACGGCGGCCAGACGGCCTTCGTGGGGTTCCTGGCCCAGGTCGAGTACCTGCAGCGGGCGTTGATCGGCGGGGGATTCGGGGCGCGGAGCCGGGGTATCGTCCCGGCAGGCGCCCAGGAGCGTGCAGCACAACAACAGCAGCAGGCCCATACGGTGGGGCACAGACATGACAGGGTTCTCGGTTGGATTGACAGGCCCTGAGCCTAGCGCACCGGCCGGGGCAGAAACAGCGTGCACCGGTGATCAATTGTGGCGAAATCAGGCAGGTGTCTGCCGGCCATGGGGTGGCGGGTCAAAGTGCCAGGGCGTAGTGGACGGGTTGCCTGTGCAGGGGACTTCGTCCGAACAGGTTCTGATCGGGTGTCGCGCGCGCGTATGGCTCTCTGTTGCCCTTTTGAGGTCTCTTGCGGGGGTTTTTAGTCGAATCTGTATGTGCACGGACTGTAACTATAGCGAAACGATCCGTTAACCCGGTTTCAGGTCGGCTATTACTAAAACAACCGGTTGGGATTCAGCGATCTCACCGGCTGGCAACCGCGTCTATCCCCTGTTCCTGAGATCGGTTGTCCACTAGCAATCTCCCCAAACCTGACCGGCCTTCCTGGCCGGTTCTTTTTGTCCGGCTATCCGACAGAAAAAGCGGCCGTGTCGCTTGCGGCCGGGCAGAACGTCGCCTTAGAGTGGGGATAACGGTTCCTGAACAAGGCGACTTATCTTGTTTTTATCTCCCAGGATTTCGATACGTGTGCTGCTGGTATTTGGCTTTGGCTCGCTGATGGCGCTGGCACTGGCGCTGATTCTGTGGCTCGGGGTACAGACCACGCGGCACAATACCGAAGGGCTGCTGAGTGCGCTGCTCGACAGTCTGATGCAGCATGTGGTCAGCCGGATGGACGATCAGCTCGGTCCGGTCAGTGCCCAGCTGGAGTATCTCGCCACCAAGCTCGACAGCCTCGAATTCCAGCAGCTCAGTGATCAGGAGCAGTCGCTGTTCTTTCAGGGCACCCTGGCCGGTGCGCCGCAGGTCTGCCATGTCGGTTATCTGCAGCTCGATGGCATGAACCTGTTTCTTGATCGCAGCCTCGATCGTCAGCGGATGGGCAATCTGCTCACCGACGAGGCCCGTGATGTGCTGCTCGGCCATCCCTGGAAACCGGGCCAGCAGTATTGGGCGGCGCCGAGCCTCTTGCGCGGTCGTGATCGCCCGGTGGTGCCGCTGGTGCGACCGATCTTCTCCGGGGGCGCCCTGCAGGGGCTGTTGATCGCGCTGGTGGATCTTGGTGCGGTGCAGCAGCATCTGGCCCGGATGTTGTCGGACAGCACCCATTTCTCCCTGTTCCTCGCCCGAGATCAGCAGCTGATGGCGGTGGCCGAACAGGGCTTTGCCGGACGCGCGGTACTGCCCGCGCAGCTCGATCTGACCGGTTCGCCGCTGGCGGTGGTCTTTCGCGGTCAGGCGCTTGCGACCGAGCCGCGTGCGGGGGATGCCTACCGTATTGCACGCCTTGAATACCGCGATCAGCCCTATCTGCTGGCGTTGTCGCCCCTGGCGGTCACCGGTACCGAGTCCTGGCAGGTCGGTGTACTGATCAGTGATCAGGCCGTACGGACCGAGCGCGATCGTATCACCCGCCTGCTGCTGCTGGGCGGGCTGCTGCTTTTGCTGTTTCTGGGGCTGGCGCTGTGGTTTGGAACGCGCCTGGCCGACGGCTTCAGCCGCATGGCCACTGCGTTTCGTCTGATCCGCGAGCAGGGGGTCGAGGTGGAGCTTAACTTTCCCAGAAGCCGCATCAGTGAATTTATCGAGGCGGCCCAGGCCTGTCAGCATATGCTCGACTCCCTGCGTGAACATGATCGTGTACGGCGTCTGTTCGGTCAGTATGTGCCTGAAGCCGTGGCGCTGCAGCTGGTGCGCGGAGGCGGGCAGCTGGCGCCGCAGCAGACCCGCGCCACGGTCCTTTTTATCGATATCGAGGGCTTTACCGCGCTGGCCGAACGGATTGCGCCGGACCAGCTGGTGCGGGTGCTGAACGGTTATTTCAACCGGGTAACCGCCATTCTCGAGGCGCATTACGGAGTGGTGACCCAGTATCAGGGCGATGCCATTCTGGCCACCTTCAATGTGCCGGTGCCCCAGCCCGATCATGCCGGCCATGCCGTGCGTGCGGCGCGGGAAATTCTTGCTGCGCTGGCCGACGAGCAGTTTGAAGGGCTGTCGATTCGCGCCCGTATCGGGATCAATACCGGCGCCCTGATCGCCGCCAGCGTGGGGGCGCAGGATCGCTTGAACTACACCGTGCACGGCGATGCGGTGAATCTGGCGGCACGGCTGGAGGCGATGAACAAGCAGCAGGGCACCCGTCTGCTGGTCGCCGAGGCGACGGTGGCGGCCTGCCCGGACGAGCGCTGGGTGCACCTGACCACCACCGAAGTGCGCGGACGTCAGGAGCCGGTGGCGGTCTATACGCTGGATGAATTGTGGTCGGGGTCTGCCGGCTCGGCCTGAGTGGCCTGAGTGGCCGTGTAGTCGGGTTCTGCGGCCAGGGTCAGCGGCGTGATCACCAGACGGTCGCGTCCCTGCTGCTTGGCGACATACAGATTCTGATCGGCCTGCTGCACCAGCTCCTGCGGGTTCAGTCGGCCCGGTTGATGGCTGTCGGGGATAAAGTGCACGGCCCCGATACTGATGCTGATCCGGTGCGCCTCGCCGTCATCTGGGTGCTCGATCTGCATGGCGTGTACCGCGTCGCGCAGCGCCTGCAGGTGTGGTTCGATCTGATCCGTGGGCTGCGCCTCGAGCAGCACGATAAACTCTTCGCCGCCATAGCGACCGACCCGATCGGTCGCGCGGCTGAACTGCTGGCGCAGCAGCTCGGCCAGCTGGCAGAGCACCCGGTCGCCAGCCGGATGGCCGTAGTGATCGTTGTACTGCTTGAAATAGTCCACATCCAGCAGCACCAGGCAGAGCGGCTGGCGCAGGCGTTCGCTGCGTTGACAGGCATTGAGCAGGCTGCGATCGAAGGCGCGCCGGTTCAACAGGCCGGTCAGGCTGTCGGTGCTGGCCAGCGCCTGCAGGCGTTGCTGATCGCGCTGTACCGAGCTGACCAGTTCGTTGTAACTGACCACCAGACGGCGCAGATCCTCGAGCGTGCACTGATTCTGCATCATCACCGGAGCCCCTTCGCTGTCGCGTCGCCCTACCTGAGCGATGGTCTCGACGACCGGACGAATCAGCAGGCGACCGTAGAGCCACATGCCGAGAAAGGGGAACAGGGTAATACCGGCCAGCAGCAGGAGATGGCGGGCAGTGAGCCGATTCGGCACCGGCTGGCCGATCTGACGGATATGCAGCAGGATCGAGGGCTGCTGTTCGAGGGTGCTGAGATAGCGCAGGTGCTCCTCGCCAATGGTGAAGCCGGGCGGTTCGCCGCCCATCAACGGCGCCAGATCAGGCAGGTAGTGGGTGAAGGGTTCGGGGCTTACCTCAAGGCCCTGCAGACGACCGAACTCGATCAGTTCCTGGGCGCTGAAGTGACGGAAAAAATAGAACAGACCGGCGGCTTCGGCGCGTCGGTCGGTGGGTTTGATGGGCGCTACGGTGACCAGAATATAGCCGCTGGGGACAATGAACCAGCCGCTCTGGCTGCGGTGCAGAATGCGGCTGATCGGCTTGAACCGCGTGTTCGGGATCAGTCGGTCAAAGGCGATCTGTTTTCCACTGACCGGATCACGGGCCTGCGCGGCCAGCGTGTTCTGCTGCAGGTCGCTGATCAGCATGCCGTGCAGGCGCAGAGGGCCGAGGGAGTCGGTCTTGAAATACTCGTCGATAAATTCCGGGTATTCGCCGCGGACAAAGGCGTAGCTGTCGTCCCAGTAGGCCCAGTCTTCGGTCGAGGAAAGTTGGGATTCGGCCTGCAGCTGGAGGTACTGACGAAAACCGCCGATCGCCAGTGACTGGGCACGGGCGACATGGGCCTGCTCGCGGGGATAGAGGACGGTCAGCTCGAGCAACAGGGTCAGGCTGAGCAGCGTGACCAGGTAGCCAAGCAGCACCCTTCGGGAAAGTTGAGCCAGAGAATACATCGGCCCTTCCACCATGCGGTTGCTCTGTGTCGTTTGAGCATAGCGCAGCTGCGCACGGGCTAGAGGTGAGGAGACCGCGGCGGGCTCTGGCTGATGACCAGACGGTTGCGACCGGCCTGCTTGGCCCGGTACAGATTGAGATCGGCCTGGGCCAGCAGTTGCTCGGCGCTTTGTGCCGGTTCCTGCTGTGGCCGCGGTTGCCAGTATATGGCGCCGAGACTGGCGCTCACCACCGGCGCGCAGTCCGAGCCGCAGTGTTCGATGGCAAGATGCAGCAGAGCCTGGCGCAGCTGCTCCAGTTTCGCCTGTATTGCCGCCAGAGGCTGTGCTTCGAGCAGCAGCACGAACTCTTCACCGCCATAGCGGGCGCTGCAGTCGGTGGCGCGGCCAAAGTGCTGGTGCAGCAGCTGACCGAGGCGACGCAGGACGGCGTCGCCGGCCGGGTGACCGTAATGGTCGTTGTAGCGCTTGAAGTAGTCGACATCGAGCAGCGTCAGACACAGCGGCTGGCCCAGCCGTTGTGCACGGGGCAGGGCCTGTGTCAGTGCGCGGTCGAAGGCGCGTCGGTTCAGAAGACCCGTCAGACCATCGGTGTCGGCCAGCGTGCGCAGGCGCTCCTGATCCTCGCGCACCGAACGCACCAGCAGGTTATAGCTCTCGGCCAGGGTGTCGAGATCCTTGACGCCCTGTTCGGGCCGCATGGTCAGCGGCAGACCGTCCGCGTCGAGACGGCCGATCTGGGCAATGGTGCGCACGATCGGGTCGATCAGCTTTTCCTGGTAGCGCAGCATGCCGAGAAACGGCAGCAAGGTGACCCCCAGCAGCAGAAACAGATCCTTCAGGCTCAGCAGCGGAGGCAGTGGATGCCCCTCCTGTACCGCGGTCAGTTCGAGCGCGGGACTGCCGTCGAGCCCCGGCAGGTAAAAGGCGTGCTGCCGGGCTGCGGCAAAAGGCGGCGTGCTCAGGGTGGCCAGAGGGCGCGCGGGGGCATCGGTCTGGTTGCCGAGTTCAAGCCTCAGGCCCTGGAGCTTGCCCATCTGGCGCAGCTGGTGCGCGCTGAAGTGGCGCAGGAAGAACATATAGCCGGCTGGCGGACCCTGTTGCAGCGTCGGGCGAATCATCGCCACCGAGAGCAGAAACAGTCCCTCATCGTTGTACAGCCAGCCACTGCGCCCGTTGGCGACAATCTGGCGCGGATCGATCAGCGGCCGCGAGCGCGGAAAAAGCTGCGTGAATGGCAGGTATTCCAAGGTCTGTGGATGCTTGGCCTGGGCCAGCAGTGGAGACAGATCGATATCGGTAATCAGCAGGCCGTTGAGCTGCAGCAGGCCGAGGGTGTCTGCGGCCGGATCGAGGTTACTCCGGATATAGGCTTCGGTGGGCTGCTGGACGAAGTTGTAGCTGTCGTCCCAGTAGGCGTAGTCGCGGTTGATCGCCAGCTGGGTCTCGGCCAGCTGCTGCAGATCCTGCTGCAGGCCGGCCAGCGCGAGTTGCTGCAGCCGGGCCACATAGGTGAGCTTGTTCGGGTACAGAAGGCCGAACTGCAGCACCACAAAAAGGACGCACAGGGCGATCAGGTAACCACGCAGCAGACGCCGGGAGAGCTGGGTCAGGGTCCGGGGATGGGTGCTGCGTGGCCGCATCGCTCAGCCGTCTCCGTGACCGAGATCACTCAGCACCTGATAGTGCGCGGCGGTCTCGTCGACCGGCCGGTTCAGACGGCCGGCCATATAGCGTTCGGTAAACGCCTCGAAATAGGCATCAAGGCCTGCGGCGGCACGGCGATCGCCATTGAGGTGCAACAGCTCGATGGCGACCTCGGCGGTGCACAGATGCTGCTCCCTGTAGGCCCGGCGCAGACGGTAGCGCGAGGCTCGTTCGGGCTTGAGCTCGAGGACCGGCACCTGATCGAGCCAGGGGCTCTTGCGAAACATCTTGCGCGCCTGCTGCCAGGTGGCATCGAGCAGAATAAACAGCGGACGGGTCCCCGATGCGGGATCTGGCTGGTGGCAGACCCGCTCCGGGGCGCAGTAATCGCCGGGGAAAATCAGATAGGGGGTAAAGCCGGCGGCACGGATGGTTTCGAGCATCGCCGCGTCGGGCTCGGTCCGGCTCCACAGAAAGGCTTCGGTTTCGGGCAGCAGTTCGCCGATCAGCCGCCCGGTATTGGATGGCTTGAGCGGTTCGAGGTTGTGCATGATCAGGCAGAACTTGGCATCCGCCTGCAGGCGGGGGCGCCAGCGGCACATGCACAGATCCTGACGCAGCAGGCATTCGCCGCAGCGCTTGATATCGGAGCCGCGGGCGCGGAACGGTTTGCTGGAGGCGGCCAGGCGGCGACTGCGCAGCGCGGCAATGGAGTTGGGGTTGTGCATGGTCAGGAACTGCTCTGCTGCCTGGGGGATGTCGGCGCCATGATCATAAAAAAGCCGGTATCGAAGATACCGGCTTTGGCGGTCGGAGCAATCCGTAATGGCTGCAACCCGATCGGGGTCTGTGCGCTT
>CAYWUD010000039.1:0-12264 GCA_964461355.1 uncultured Pseudomonadales bacterium
ATTACCGAGACCTGCTCGGTATTTGGCATAACTGATGGTTTTTTGTTTTATGTGCGCTAGTGATTGTTAAAAAAAACTCAATATCGATTATTTCTTGTTTGAATCATCTGTATGAGAAGTCTTTTTTCTCTGTCGGGCTAAGGTAAAGAATATTGTCTTTGTATAGGGATCTGCTTGGATATGCGCTTTTTTCTATGGCGCTTCGCTAAAACTGGGGTCTTTTCGGGCCTCGGAAACCCGTCTTTTCAAGAGGTCATTATGTCGCTGCTGGAAGTTCGTGACCTGAGTATTGAATTCCCTTCCCGCCACGGGACCTATCAGGCGGTCAAGCAGGTCTCGTTCTCGGTAGCCAAGGGCGAGATTCTCGGTCTGGTCGGTGAAAGTGGCGCCGGCAAGTCCACCATCGGCAATGGCATCATCAATCTGCTCAGCGCCCCCGGTCGGGTCAGCGGCGGCGAGATTCTGCTCGATGGTGAGCCGATTCAGGGGCTTAGAGGCGAAGCCCAGCGCCGCATTCGCGGTGCGCGCATCGGGTTTATCTTTCAGGACCCGATGACCAGTCTCAACCCGCTGCTGACCGTCGAAACCCAGATTCTCGAAACCCTCGAAGCGACGCTCGGCATGAGCGGAGCGCCTGCCCGTGCGCGGGCGCTGGAACTGCTGCAGGCGGTGGGGATTCCCAGCCCGGAGCTGCGACTGAAACAGTATCCGCACCAGTTTTCCGGTGGCATGCGCCAGCGGGTGGTGATCGCCATTGCCCTGGCCGGCGAGCCGGAACTGATTATTGCCGATGAGCCGACCACGGCGCTGGATGTGTCCATTCAGGACCAGATCCTGAATCTGATCCGTACCCTGTGCAAGGAGCGTGAGGTTGGCTGTGTGCTGGTCACGCATGATATGGGCGTCATCAGTCAGGTCACCGATCGCGTGGCGGTGCTGTATCAGGGCGAGCTCGTTGAACTGGGCAGCACCGAGCAGGTGCTGTGCCGTCCGCAGCACAAGTACACCCAGAGCCTGATCAGCGCGGTGCCGCGCGCCGATATCAAGCTCAAGCGTTTTCCGCGGGTCGAATACATCGAGAAGGCCGAAGAGATTCATTCGATCGATCTGTCCACGCACTGGTTGGGGCAGCGTCAGAACTTCGGTGAGGTCAAAGACGGCATCCTGCTGAAGGTTGAAAACGTCAACCTGCGCTTTGAAACCAAATCGGCCTTTCTGGCCAAGAACCGTGAGTATGTGCAGGCCTCGAACAATGTCAGCTTCGAGGTGCGCGACGGTGAAACCTTCGGTCTGGTGGGCGAGTCCGGTTCCGGCAAGTCGACCATCGCGCGGGTGATCGCCGGCCTGTATACGCCCAATTCGGGCAGGATCATTTTTGCCGGCAAGGAGCTGACAGGACTGAGTGACCGCGAGCGCCGTCCGCTGCGCCAGCAGTTGCAGATGGTGTTTCAGAATCCCTATTCGTCGCTCAACGGGCGGATGACCGTGGGCGAGATCATTGCCGAACCGATCCGTTTGCACGGCCTGGCCGAAAGCGAAACCCAGCTGCGCCAGATTGTCGCCGATCTCCTTGACCACGTGGGGCTGGGTTCGCAGGCCGGGCGCAAGTACCCGCATGAATTCTCCGGTGGTCAGCGCCAGCGCATCAGTATTGCGCGCGCACTGGCGACGCGGCCGCGTTTTCTGATCTGCGATGAGCCGACGTCGGCACTGGATGTGTCGGTGCAGGCACAGATTCTCAACCTGCTCAAGGATCTGCAGGACGAGCTGGGCTTGACCATGCTGTTTATCAGTCACGATCTGCCGGTGATCCGACAGATGTGCGACCGGGTCGGGGTCATGCGTCATGGCACGCTGGTCGAGGTGGGCGAATGCGAGCAGCTCTATACCGCGCCGCAGCATGAGTACACCCGCAACCTGATCAACCTGATGCCCCATCTGGATCAGCTGCCCCGCGAGGGGCTCGAGCTGGCCTGAGGAGCTTGCCCGACTGTTCGGGTATCACGAAGAGTGGCCAAGCCACCGATCTCAACGACGAGCACGACGTAAATAAAGAGGCAAACAATGCGCAAAGGTCTGTATTCTCTGGCAGGGCTGTGCCTGGCCGGAGCCTTTACCTTCGGGGCCCATGCGGCCACGCTGAAGGTGGCTTATGACTCCGATCCGGTTTCTCTGGATCCGCACGAACAGCTGTCCGGTGGCACGCTGTCCTACTCCCATCTGGCCTTCGATCCGCTGGTGCGGTACGACCAGGAGCACCAGTTCCAGGCGCGCCTGGCGGAAAAGTGGGAGCGGATCGACGACACCCGCATGCGCTTTTTCCTGCGCAAGGGCGTGCGTTTTCATTCCGGTAACGCGCTGACCACCAAGGATGTCGCCTGGACCTTTGCCCGTCTGACCGAAAGCGCCGACTTCAAGGCGATCTTCAGCCCGTTCAAGGGGCTGGAAGTGGTCGACGACTACACCTTCGATCTGGTCACCCATGAGCCCTATCCGCTGGTGCTCAACGCTGCGGCCTATATCTTCCCGATGGACAGCCAGTTCTACAGCGGTCTGGACGAGCAGGGTGAAGACAAGGCAGCGCTGAAAAAGCACGGCAACACCTTTGCTTCACGCAACCAGTCCGGCACCGGCCCGTTCAAGGTCAGCTTCCGCCAGCAGGGCGTGAAGCTTGAGATGGAACGTTTTGCCGATTACTGGGATGCCCAGTCTCCGGGTAATGTCGACAAGCTGGTGATTACCCCGATCAAGGAAGGTCCGACCCGTGTGGCAGCGCTGCTTTCGGGCGATGTGGACATGATCGCACCGGTACCGCCGACCGATCACGAGCGTATCAAGGATGACAGCAAGGTTGATCTGGTGACGCTGCCGGGTACCCGCATCATCACCCTGCAGCTCAATCAGAACAGCCAGCCGGCCTTCAAGGATGCCCGTGTACGTCAGGCAATCGTGTATGCGATCAACAACGAAGGCATCGTCAAGAAGATCATGAAGGGCTTTGCCACCGCTGCAGGTCAACAGAGCCCGCAGGGCTATGACGGCCACAACCCGGCCCTGGCACCGCGCTATGACCTGAAAAAGGCCAAGGCACTGATGGCCGAAGCCGGCTATGCCGATGGCTTCAGCGTGACCATGATCGCGCCGAACAACCGCTACGTGAACGATGCCAAGATTGCCCAGGCGGCGGCCTCCATGCTGTCGAAGATCAACATCAAGGTTGATCTCAAGACCATGCCCAAGGCGCAGTACTGGCCCGAATACGATGCCCGTAACGGTGACATCATGATGATCGGCTGGCACGCCGATACCGAAGATTCGGCCAACTTCAGCGAGTTCCTGACCCTGTGTCCGAACGCCGAAACCGGTTTCGGTCAGTACAACGGCGGTGCCTACTGCAACCCGGAGGTGGATACCCTGATTCAGCAGGCGACCACCATGACCGATATGGCTGCACGTGCGGACGTACTGCAGCAGGTAGAACAGAAGCTGTATGACGATGCCGCCTTTGTTCCGCTGCACTGGCAGAACCTGGCCTGGGCCGCACAGAAGAACGTCCAGCTGGCTCCGGTGGTGAACGTGATGAACTTCCCCTACCTGGGCGACCTGGTAGTCGAAGAGTAAGTTGAACTGGTAAGGGGGCCGGCTCGGCCGGTCCCCGATGGGCCTTGTATGATCTTTTTCCTGTTACGACGGCTGGTGCAGGCGCTGCTGGTAATGCTGGTGATCAGCTTTATCGGTTTTGCCATCCAGGATAATTTGGGCGACCCGCTGCGGGAGTTGGTGGGGCAATCGGTTTCTCTGGCAGAGCGGGAAGCGCTGCGTGATGAGCTGGGACTGAACGATCCGTTCCTGGTGCAGTACGGTCGCTTTATGGGTAATGCGCTGCAGGGGGATCTGGGCACGTCCTATTTCTACAAGGAGCCGGCGTTACAGGTCATTCTCGATAAGCTGCCCGCTACCCTTGAGCTGGTGTTCGGTGCCAGCCTGATTATCGTGTTCTGCTCCATTCCGCTGGGTGTCTATGCGGCGATCCGTCCGCGCAGCTTTTTCACCAAGTTCGTGATGGGAGCCAGCACCCTGGGAATTTCGATTCCGGTCTTTCTGACCGGGATTTTCCTGATCTTTATCTTTTCCATCGAGCTCGGCTGGATGCCTTCCTTCGGGCGCGGCGAGCTGATGCCGATGTTCGGCAGCTGGGAAACCGGGTTCCTCACCGCCGATGGTCTGGCGCATCTGGTGCTGCCCTGCATCACCCTGAGCTCGCTGATGCTGCCGCTCTTTATTCGTCTGATCCGCGCCGAGATGGTCGAGGCGCTGCATACCGAGTACGTGAAATTCGCCAAGGCCAAGGGGCTCAGGCGGGTGCGCGTGTATTTTCTGCATGCCCTGAAAAACACCATGCTGCCGGTGATTACCGTCGGTGGTGTACAGATCGGCGTCATGGTGGCCTATACCATTCTGACCGAATCGGTGTTCCAGTGGCCGGGGATGGGCTTTATGTTCCTCGAGGCGATCAACCGTACCGACACGCCGCTGATTGTGGCCTATATCATCGTGGTCGGTGCGATCTTTGTACTGGTCAATACCCTGGTGGACCTCCTGTACGGTCTGATTGATCCGACAGTACGCCTGGCAAGGAGCTCGAAATGAGTCAGCTGAGCAGTAGTGCGCCGCAAGGGCGCTGGGCTCGATTCAAGCAGTCCAATTTCTGGTGGCACTTTACCCACGACAAGGTTGCGCTGATCTCGGCGGTGATCTTCCTGCTGATGCTGGCCATGGCTCTGGCGGCGCCGCTGCTGGCGCCCCATGATCCCTATGATCTGACCCGCATCGATATCATGGATTCTGAGCTGCCGCCGCTCTGGAGTGAGGAGGGCGACAGCCGATTCCTGCTCGGCACCGACGATCAGGGGCGTGATCTTCTGAGCACCATTTTCTACGGACTGCGTACCTCGCTGATTATCGGTGTCATGGCCGTGGTACTGCAGGCGGTGATCGGTATCGCTCTGGGTCTGGTATCGGGCTATTACGGCGGCAAGGTCGACAATATTCTGATGCGCCTTGCCGACATCCAGCTCTCCTTTTCCACCATGATGGTGGCGATTATCGTGCTGGCGGTGTTCAAGACGGCATTCGGGGCCGAGCTTTACAGCCAGCTGGCGATGCTGATGCTGATTCTGGTGATCGGTATCGCCGAGTGGCCGCAGTATGCCCGGACCGTACGGGCTCAGGTGCTCTCCGAGAAACACAAGGAGTATGTCGAGGCGGCCCGGGTCATGGGACTGGGCGGGCGCCGGATCATGTTCCGGCATATCCTGCCTAACTGCCTGTCGCCGATTCTGGTGATCAGTACCGTGCAGGTGGCCAATGCGATCATCTCCGAGGCTGCGCTGTCGTTCCTGGGGCTGGGGATGCCGGTGACGGAACCGTCGCTGGGCTCGCTGATCAAGAGCGGCTACGAGTACATCTTTGCCGGCCAATGGTGGATTACCGTGATTCCCGGTCTGGTGCTGATGGTGCTGGTGCTGGTGATCAACCTGCTGGGTGACTGGCTGCGTGATTTCTTCAACCCGAAGATCTACAAAGGGTGATCCAGCGCGCATTCGCTCCGGATAAACGCCAGTGCACTGTCACTGGCGTTTTTCTTTTTGCCGGCAGGCTGGGTACACTCGAGGACTGAGTACCCTCCTGTATCACCGGTCTGGAGTAACGGATTGATCTCAAAGGGAATAAAGCGCAGCGTGCGGGCACTGCTGCTGGCTCTGACGCTGTTTCTGGTGGCGCTGGCCGGTGCCAACTGGTGGCTGCTGACCCTGACCGAGCCGCTGGTGCATCAGCAGCTGGAAACGGTGCCGGTGATGCCGGTCGCCATCGTGTTCGGCACCTCGCGCTATCTCAGCGGCGGCGGACTCAACCCCTATTACCGTAACCGCATCGATGCCGCCGCGCGCCTGTACCGTACCGGGCGGGTGCGTCATATCCTGCTCAGCGGTGACAACGCCCACCGCAGTTACAACGAGCCTCGGCGGATGTATCAGGATCTGGTCCGGGCCGGCGTGCCGGCCAGTGCGCTGACCCTCGATTTTGCCGGATTCAGTACTCTGGACACGCTGATGCGAGCCCAGGCGGTGTTCGGACTCGATCGGGCGATTCTGGTGACGCAGGGCTGGCATCTGCCGCGCGCGCTGTATATCGCCCGCGTTATCGGCCTTGAAGCCGAGGGTTATGCGGCGGCCTCAACCGGGGACTGGCCCAGTGGTCTGAAACTGCGTGGGCGCGAGGCGCTGGCGCGCCTGGCAACGCTGGGAGATCTTTATCTCTGGCGGCGCGAACCGCGCTTTCTCGGGCAGCCCGAGCCCATTGCGGCTCCTGCAGAAACGCATGAGGCGGCGGCCGCCGAACTCTGAACGTCTGAGCCGACTGTCCCGGAGCCGCTCAGGGTTCCTGCAGCTGGGACTGGTAGGCCTTGAGCCAGGCGATGAACTCGGCCTGCGGCAGCGGGCGGCTGAAGTAATAACCCTGTACGGCATCGCAGCGCAGTCCGCGCAGGACTCTGAGCGTGGCGCTGTCCTCGACCCCTTCGGCGATCACTCCGAGACCGAAATAGTGCGCCAGATCGGTGACCAGACGCACGATATTGAGATCGCCCTCGTCGTCGAGCATGCGCTGGGTAAAACTCTTGTCGATCTTGAGCTCGGTCGCAGGAATCTTCTTGAAGTAGGCCAGTGACGAGTAGCCGGTGCCAAAATCGTCGATAGCAATGTGGATGCCGGCGCGTTTGAGCTGGTTCAGGTGGTGGTTGCTGGTTTCCGGATCGGTCATCAGCGTGCTCTCGGTGACCTCGAGCACCAGAGACTCCGGCGCGCGATCCCAGACCTTGAGGCTGTGGAAGATCGCATCGAGAACCTCCTGACTGTGTACGTTACCGGCGGAGATGTTCACCGCGACCTGAAGTTTCGGGTCCGGCCAGGCGCAGGCATCGCGCAGGGCAGCATTGATACACCAGCGGGTCAGTTCCTCGATCAGGCCGGTTTCCTCGGCGATGGGAATAAACAGATCCGGCGGGATCATGCCGTGCTTGGGGTGATGCCAGCGGCACAGCGCTTCGGCCCCGCTGACGCGCAGATCCTTGAGACGCACCTTCGGCTGGTAATGCAGGGACAGCTGATCTTCGGCAATGGCGCGCTGCAGTGCCGACTCGATATCCCAGCTCGGTCGCTGGCGCGCTTCGGTGAGGTCGCGAAAGTACTGGAACAGGGTGCCCTGTTTCTTGGCCGCCTGCAGGGCGGTTTCGGCACAGAGCAGCAGGCTTTCGCTGCGCTGGGCGTCATCGGGACAGCAGGCCACGCCGATATTGATCTGCAGACGCAGGTTGTGATCGTGGGCCAGAAACGGGGCGATCAGGGCGCGCTGGATCTTTTCCAGCGCCAGACGCACCACGTTGATGCTGATGATCCGATCGAGCAGCAGCAGGATACTGCTGCCCCCCCAGCGCAGGCAGATACCGTTCTGTTTGACCACCGCCTGCAGGCGTTGCAGCAGCTCTTCGAGCAGTTGATCGCCGACCCGATAACCAAAGGCATGATTAATGCGAAAGAAGCGGCGTACATCCACCAGCAGCAGGGCGACCGGCTGATCGGGGCTGCGCTGAAACAGACGGTCGTCGATCAGTTCCAGTTGGTCCTGACGGTTGGTGGGCAATCGGGTGTCGGCCAGCATGGGCAGTCCTAGAGGAAAAAGCGGTCGGGATCGAGATCGTAGGCGCCGGCCGGCAGGGCGCGGCGGATAAAGAGCGGATGGCCCTTGGCATCTTCGAGTTGCTGATCCAGATTGAGCTGGGTAAAGGCCGGCAGCAGCTGCTTGCTGGCGTCGAGCAGCAGCAGGATGCGCGGGCGCAGGCGGCTCAGGCGATAACCGGACAGCACCACGCCGACCTCGCCGGTCGAGAGTTCCACCAGAGAACCATCCGGGTACAGGCCGACGGCGTGAATAAACTCTTCGACCAGCTCCTGCTGGAACTGGTGGTCGCGCTCGGCATGGATAAAGCGGATTGCCTCGCTTGGTGACATTTTCAGCGCAAACGGGCGTTCGCGGGTCATGGCGTCGTAGGCGTCGACCAGTGCGGCGATACGTCCGGCAAGCGGGATCTGTTCGCCATAGCGGCGCAGCGGGTAGCCATTGCCGTCGTGGCGCTCGTGGTGATGCTGGGCCATTGCCAGCACGTCGGGATCGCTGATGCCCAGCTCGCGAAGCAGACGGCTGCCGGCGGTGACGTGGCTGCGCATCTGTTTCTGTTCCTGCGCCGAAAGCGGCTCGGGTTTTTCCAGCAGGCTGGCCGGCAGGATGCTTTTGCCAAGATCCATCAACAGGGCCCCGAGGCCGATCTGTTCGAGGCGGGCGTCATCAAAGCCCAGACGACGCCCCAGAGCCAGAGCCCAGACACCGCAGCCGATGGCGTGCTGGTAATGGTAGCGGCCGTTACGTTTCAGCCGGGCCAGCCACAGGCAGGCATCGGAGCGGCGCAGCAGGGTGCGGGTCAGGAGCTCCACGGCATATCGCACCGGTTTCAGTGACAGGGCGGCGTGGGCATCCACTTCGGTCAGCAGCTGCTTGGTTTCGCCGAGAAACTCACTGAAGGCCAAGGTAGCCGGCGGCAGTTCCGACTGCCAGCTGTGGCCGTCGTGAAAACAGCGCTCGTCGAGCAGCTGCAGCGGCTTGTCACGGGAAGGACGGGCGTCGGGGTGGTAGTGACGGGGCAGCTGGCCGCGCTCGGGATCGAGCAGGACAAACGCACACTGGCGCTGCAGCTCGCAGCACTGCTGGGTCGATCGGATCAGAAAGCCTTCGTTACCGAGCGAGGTTTCCTGCCAGGGGCGGTCCAGTTGGGACACGAACATGCCCGGTCGAAGCTGTGCGGCTGCGACTTTGATCAGTGCATGATGTGTGTGTGTTCTGTATTCCAACATCGCTCTCGGATCGCCCGCGATCCATGCCGGCTCGGTTTCGGTCCGTGGTTGCGTTCCTGCGGGCGGACCTGCCTGTGTGTCAGTCTGGCCGGGCGGTTTTGCCCATGGGTTTTGCCGCGCAGACTGATAGAATAGTGCGATGCTAACATTTGATTCCTCATTACCACAGCTTTTAAGGCAGGCAATCGCTCATCGCGAGGCGTTGCTGGCCGATCTCAAGCAGCAGCAGACAAGCTGTTATCGTCTGTTCCATGGCACCGCGGAAGGGGTGCCCGGTTTGACCATCGACCGCTACGGGCCGCAGGTGCTGGTGCAGTGTTTTCACCAGATGCTGACCCAGGAGCAGTACCGCGAGATTCGCCAGACGCTGGAGCCGCTGCTCGATTTTTCCCCGCTCTGGGTGCTCAATGACCGCACCGGTCCGGGCAGCAGGGTGCAGCCCGCTGAAGATCCTCTGCTCGAGCCGGACGAGGCTGCGCTTGAGCCGCTGATTGCCGAGGAGTGGGGGGTGCGCTACCGGATACAGGGGCGTCACCGTGGCCATGATCCACTGCTGTTTCTCGATCTGCGTAATGCGCGCCGCTGGGTCAAGGAGCACGCGGCCGGCAAGCGGGTGCTGAATCTCTTCGCTTACACCTCCGGCGTCGGCCTCTGTGCGGCGGCGGGAGGCGCTGCCGAGGTGCTGAATGTCGATTTTGCGCGCTCGAGCCTGTCTGTTGCCGAGGAAAATGCGCGTCTGAATGCGTTCGCACCCGAGCAGATCGCCTTCTTGCAGAGTGATTTCTTTGCCGCCTGTCGCCAGCTTGCCGGTCTGCCCGTTGGCGGGCGACGGGGACAGCGCCTGCCCCGCTTTGCCCGGCTCAAGCCGCGCCAGTTCGATCTGGTCTTTCTGGATCCGCCGCGTTTTGCCAAGAGTGCCTTCGGCACGGTGGATCTGGAGCGCGACTATCAGAGCCTGATGAAGCCGGCTCTGCTGGCCACGGCGCCCGGAGGGCAGCTGATCTGCTGCAATAACGTGGCTTCGGTCGACTATGATCAGTGGCTTGAACGCCTGCTGCGCTGTGCCGAAAAGGCCGATCGTCCGGTACGTGCGGTGGAGCGGATTCTGCCGGCCGAGGATTTTCCCAGTTTCGATCAGCGCCCGCCGCTGAAGACGGTGGTCCTTTCGGTCTGATCGGTCCGGACCATCCGTCAACAAGGAGTCATCATGCGTCCTGTGATTCTCTATGCCACTGCCGAGGGGCAGACCCGCAAGATCTGTACGCTGTTGCAGCAGCGTCTTCTGGAGCGGGGCATAGCGGCCGATCTGTTTGATCTGACGAACCTGCCCGCCGATTTTGTGCTGGAGCAATACAGTCATCCGATTCTGGCGGCGTCGATCCGCTATGGTCACCACCAGAAGGCGCTGCGTCAGTTCGTCAAGGCGCAGCATGAGCTTTTGAATCAGCGTGCATCGGCCTTTGTGTCGGTCAACCTGACGGCACGCAAGGCGGAAAAAAACCGCCCGGACACGAACCCCTATGTGCAGAAATACCTGCGCCGCACTCCCTGGCAGCCGCAGCAGGTTGCGGTGTTTCCCGGCTCGCTGCGCTACAGCGAGTACAACGGTTTTAACAAGCGCATGATTCAGCTGATCATGCGCATGACCGGCGGCAGTACCGATCTTGCCCGCGACATCGAATACACCGACTGGGCCGCAGTCGAGCGTTTTGCACTGCAGCTCGGTGAGTGGCTTGAAGGCTCGGCCTCACACACCTGATGTCTGAAGCTTGGGGCATCTTTACAGCAAAAAGCCCGGTCATGGACCGGGCTTTTTTGTGCTGAGGGTGTTGCTGTTACAGCGTATCAATGCGGTAGCAGGGCGTGTAGGCCTTGCCCGGCAGCTTCATGCGTCCCTGATTGACGAAGCCGCTGAGCAGTTCGTCCATATCCTGCATCAGGCTGGCTTCACCGTTGAGGCAGAAGGGGCCGTGCTGGCGGATGGCATTGATGCCCTGTTGCTTGACGTTGCCGGCAACAATCCCGGACATCGCCCGGCGCAGGTTGGCCGCCAGCTCGTGGGGCGGCAGGCGCGGATCGAGCTGCAGCTGGGCCATGTTGTCATGGGTCGGTTCAAAGGGTTGCTGGAAGCTGTGATCGACATTCAGTTTCCAGTTGAAGTAATAGGCGTCATTCATCTTGCGCCGGTAGCGGGTAACCTTGCTGAACGCATGGTTGAGGGTCTTGGCGACCTGCTGCGGGTCATCGATGATGATCTGGTAGTAGCTTTGCGCGTCGGCGCCCAGGGTGCGGCCGATAAACCGGTCGATCTGGGCGAAATACTCCGCGCTTGAGGCCGGACCGGTAAAGATCAGCGGGAAGGGCATCTCGCGGTTGTCCGGATGCAGCAGCACGCCGAGCAGATAGAGAATTTCTTCGGCCGTGCCCGGGCCGCCCGGGAACACGATAAAGCCGTGTCCTATGCGCCCAAAGGATTCAAGACGTTTTTCGATATCCGGCAGGATGATCAGTTCGTTGACGATCGGGTTCGGCGACTCGGCCGCGATAATGCCCGGCTCGGTCAGGCCGATAAAGCGGCCGTTGCTGATGCGCTGCTTGGCATGGCCGATATAGGCTCCTTTCATCGGGCCTTTCATCGCGCCCGGGCCACAGCCGGTGCACACATCCATGCCGTACAGGCCCAGCTGGTAGCCGACCTTCTTGGTGTATTTGTACTCTTCGCGATTGATCGAGTGGCCGCCCCAGCAGACGGCGATGTTCGGCGGCTGTTTGGGGACAAAGACCTTGGCGTTGCGCAGGATATGGAACACCACGTTGGTGATGCCATCGGAGGTCTCCTCGGCATCAAAACGGCTGAGCTTGCTCAGCTGTGAGTGTACATAGAGGATGTCGCGCACGACCGAGAACAGGTTTTCCCGTACCCCGCGAATCAGGCGGTCGCCGACAAAGGCGCTGGCCGGGGCATTGATCAGTTCGAGCTTCAGTCCGCGCTGCTCCTGGATGATGCGGATATCGAAATCGGCGAAGTCGGTCATCAGCTGATCGGCATCGTCGGTTTCTTCCTCGCAGTTGAGCACGGCCAGACAGCAGGCACGAAACAGGCTGTAGAGACCGGTCTTGCTGGTGTCCTGAAGTTCACGAACTTCGGTGGCCGAGAGCACGTTCATGCGACCGACCGGATTGATGATGGCGGAAATGCGTTTGCATGTACTCATAGACGACTCCTGTATACCGTCTGCAGTTCCCCTCACTATAGGCAATGTTTATGACGCTTAGTAAGTAAACGGTGCTTTTATTG
>CAYWUD010000040.1:0-12229 GCA_964461355.1 uncultured Pseudomonadales bacterium
GCTGGCCTGGGTGTTTGCCGACAGTCCTGACCGCAGCCTGATCGAAGCCTGTGAGCGCTTTTTCAGCCGTATTCAGGCAGACGGCACCCTGACCCAGCTGCATGAACGCTTCTACGGCCACCTTGAACAGCTCAACTACGTTGGCGCCAAGACCTTTCTTCGCCAGCTCAATCAGCGCCTGCCGCGCTTTCAGCCACTGTTCAAGGACGTAGCCGAGGAAACCGGTCTCGACTGGCGTTTTCTGGCAGCGATCGGCTATCAGGAATCCCACTGGCGCGCCAAGGCAACGTCACCGACCGGGGTCCGCGGCCTGATGATGCTGACCAAGGACACGGCCCGGGAAATGAAGGTCAGCAACCGCCTTGATCCGGAGCAGAGCATTCGCGGCGGTGCGCGCTATTTCCTCAAGCTCAAGGAACGTCTGCCCGAACGCATTACCGAGCCAGACCGCACCTGGCTGGCGCTGGCGGCCTACAACGTGGGACTCGGTCACCTTGAAGATGCACGCGTGATCACCGAGCGCCGCGGCGGCAACCCGGACAAGTGGATCGACATCAAGGACAACCTGCCGCTTCTGAGTGATCGGCGCTGGTACAGCACAACGCGCTACGGCTATGCCCGTGGCTACGAGCCGGTGCTGTATGTACAGAATATCCGCCGCTACCAGAGCATGCTGCGCTGGCTGACGCATCCGCCCCGCGAAGCCCTGCTGCTGGATACCCCGCTGAATCAGGCGATCAGCGAGCAGACGCCTCTGGAGCCTCGGGGTTAGCACGACCGGCACGCTTCAACGCCTTCTTTTCCGCCCGTCTGCGGCGAAAAAAGGCCGACAGCAGCGCGCCAGACTCTTCGGCCAGCACCCCACCGACCACCTCGACCTGATGATTCATCTGCGGCTGTTCCAGCACCCGGGCCCGGCTGACGATCGCACCCGCCTTGGGCTCGGCCGCGCCATAGATCAGACGGCGAATACGACTGTGCACAATGGCCCCCGCACACATGGTGCACGGTTCCAGCGTGACATACAGATCGCAGTCCACCAGACGGTAGTTTGCGATTGTCTGCGCCGCCTGCTGCAGCGCCAGAATCTCAGCATGCGCAGTAGGATTGCAGCGACTGATCGGACTGTTGAAGCCGGCCCCGATCACGCGCCCGCGATAGACCACCACGGCACCGACCGGCACCTCGTCGGCGGCATCCGCCAGAGCGGCCTGCGCCAATGCCTGCTGCATCCAGTGGATATCCATTTCAGCCATAACTAACCTGCTACAAGTAGGGAGAAAAAATTATACTACAGCGACAAACGTCACCGTTTTCGCCACTCAGGTATGGAAAGCAGCCTATGTCCGCAACAGCCCCGAACAGCGAACCGTTCGCCGAGCATGTCGCCAAGGAGATCCAGCATCTGCGTCAGTTTGACGCCTTTGCGCGTCTGCCCTGCTGGGCACTGATTCCCCTGGCCAGCGCGGCCCGCTTTATCCTGTTCAAACCCGGTGAACAGATCTGCGCTCGCGGCGATGAGGGGCACGACGAGTACTTCCTGATCGAGGGCTCGATTCTGCTGACCGCCGCCGACGGTCGCAGCCAGCAGATTGACGGTGGCTCGGCGCTGGCCGGCAAACCTCTGGCTCTGCTGCGCCCACGTAAGTATGAACTGCGCGCCCAGAACAGCTGTCAGGTACTGATTCTTGATCAACGCTACTACCGCAGCTACCTCAAGGAGATGACGCCACTCGAAAGCGATCACATGCTGCAGGAAGATTCCGATCTCTACTCGCAGTTCCTGCAGGATCTCAATCTTAGGCGCATCAACCTGCCCCTGCCGCAGCAGCAGTCCGAGGCGATGCGTCAGGCACTCAAGACGATGCCGCTCAGTCGTGCCAATCTGAGCGCCCTGCTGATGCAGGCGCCGACCATCACCACCAACCTGCTGCGCCTGGCCAACAGCCCGCTGTTCAGCGGGCAGGGGCCTTGTCAGGAGATTCTGGCCCTGATCAGGCGCCTCGGTACACACAACAGCGCCGCACTGATTCGCGCGTTCAGCCAGGATGGCCTCGCCCATGATGAACAGTCCCCGGCCCTTCTGGAGCTGACCGCCCGCCTGCATCGCGACGCCCGCGAAATGGCCGCGCTCTGCTGCGTCATCGCCCATCATTGCCCCGGTTTCAATCGGGAAACCGCCGCACTGGTGGGACTGCTGCACAATATCGGCCTGATGCTGGTCGAGAGCTATCTGCAGCGCACGCCTCAGTATGCGGACATGTTCGGCAATCTGGAAAAGATCTCACGCGAGCTGGGCAGTCGCATCGGCCACGAACTGCTCAGTCAATGGCATTTCCCCGAACCCTTGTGCGATGCCCAGAGCAACCTCTGCAACTGGTATTACCACAAGCGCGAGGAGATCGATTACACCAGCCTGATGATCTGTGCTCAGGTCCATCATCATCTGATGCATCCGGAAAGCTATCAGCTGCCACCCATCCACGAAATCCCGGCTCTGACCGAACTGCCCTGCGGCACCATTACCCCGCAGGAGAGTATTCGGATCATCCAGCAGGCGCGCACACAGTTGCAGCACTTTGCCCCGCAACCGGCAACAGCCGATGAAGCCCTGCTGATGAGCTGACTCCCAGGCAAACAAAAACGGAGCCCTAGGCTCCGTTTTTGTTTGCCACACCGACGCTCAGTCGCGAATGCGGAACTCGGCCGAACGCGCGTGCGCGGTCAGGCTCTCGCCCCGTCCCAGCGTGGAAGCCACCTTGCCCATCACGGACGCCCCTTCGGGGGAGAACATGATCAGGGACGAGCGCTTTTGGAAGTCATAGACACCCAGCGGTGAGGAAAACCTCGCCGTACCGGAAGTCGGCAGTACGTGGTTCGGCCCCGCGCAGTAGTCACCCAGCGCTTCGGCGGTATAGCGCCCCATGAAGATCGCACCGGCATGGCGAATCTTCGGCAGCAGTGCTTCAGGATCTTCGACGGAGAGCTCGAGGTGCTCCGGCGCAATACGGTTGGCCACTTCACAGGCTTCATCCATATCGGCCACCTGAATCAGCGCCCCAAGGGCATCCAGGCTGGTCTTGATGATTTCGGCACGTTCCATGGTCGGCAGCAGCTTGTTGATGCTGGCCTGCACCCGGTCGAGGAATGCGGCATCCGGGCTGATCAGGATCGACTGGGCATCCTCGTCGTGCTCGGCCTGGGAGAACAGATCCATGGCAATCCAGTCAGGATCGGTCTGACCGTCGCAGACCACCAGAATCTCGGACGGGCCGGCGATCATGTCGATACCGCACTGACCGAACACGGCACGCTTGGCAGTTGCCACAAAGATGTTGCCCGGACCGACAATCTTGTCGCACTGCGGCACGCTTTCGGTACCGTAGGCCAGCGCGGCAACGGCCTGAGCGCCGCCAACGGTGAAGATCTTGTCGACACCGGCCACATAAGCAGCAGCCAGCACCAGGTCATTGAGCTCACCCTTCGGCGCCGGAACCACCATCACCACTTCCGGTACACCCGCAACCTTGGCCGGAATCGCATTCATCAGCACCGATGAAGGGTAGGCCGCCTTGCCGCCGGGCACATACAGGCCCACGCGATCCATCGGTACAACCTGCTGTCCCAGCATGGTGCCATCGTCTTCACGGTACTGCCAGGAGCCCTGCTTCTGCTTTTCGTGATAGCTGCGCACGCGCTCGGCGGCGATCTTCAGTGCATCCAGACGCTCGGCCGGCACCGCAGCCACAGCGGCAGCAATCCGCTCCGGCGTGACGATCAACGCGTCCATGGAGTCCGCATGCAGATGATCAAAACGAGCCGTGTATTCCATCAGTGCCGCATCGCCACGACTGCGAACCGCCTCGATGATCTCGTCAACGATCTGGTTCACGGCCTTGTCGGAAACGGACTCCCATGACAGGAGCGCGTCCATCCGCGCAGAAAAATCGGCAGCTCGGCTGTCGAGCCGAACCGGGTTGGCCTCGTTGTTCATACTGTCTCGCTTCTGCTCATCTACTTGGTGTAAAAATCCTTAACGGCTGGCCGCGACTGCAGCCCCCATACCGTCGATCAATGCGCGAATCTGGCCGTGCTTGAGCTTCATCGCCGCCTTGTTGACCACCAGGCGGGAACTGATCTGAGCGATCAGATCCTTCGGCTCGAGGCCATTGGCGCGCAGGGTGTTGCCGGTATCGACCACGTCCACAATCAGATCAGCCAGACCGACCAGCGGTGCCAGCTCCATGGAGCCGTACAGCTTGACCACCTCGACCTGACGCCCCTGTTCGGCAAACCAGCGCTTGGCAATATTGACGAACTTGGTCGCCACGCGAATACGTCCCGGCGGCAGCTCCAGATCGACCTTGCCCGCGGTCATCAGCTTGCAGCAGGCGATATTCAGATCCAGCGGCTCGTACAGCTCGCTGGATCCGTGCTCCATCAGCACGTCCTTGCCGGCCACGCCGAGATCGGCAGCCCCGTATTCGACATAGGTCGGCACGTCGGTTGCGCGCACGATCAGCAGTTTGACGTTGTCGCGGTTGGTGGAAAAGATCAGCTTGCGGCTGTTGTCGATATCTTCAGCCGGCTCGATCCCCGCCGCCTTCAACAGCGGCAGGGTATCCTTCAGAATGCGCCCCTTGGACAGGGCAATGGTCAGATTCTCGTTCATGTGTCTTCTGTGCTCAATCCGCCCTCGGGCGTTATATGGGTCAGGAGGCGCGAACTCTTCAGCCCGGCACGCGGCGGATCTTCGCCCCCAGATTCTGGAGTTTTTCTTCGATGCACTCGTAACCGCGGTCGATATGGTAGATACGATCCACCAGGGTATCGCCTTCCGCCACCAGCGCGGCAATCACCAGGCTTGCTGAAGCGCGAAGATCGGTCGCCATCACCGGAGCCGATTTGAGTTTTTCCACGCCGGTGATGATTGCGGTATTGCCCTCGACGGCGATATTGGCACCCATCCGGTTCATTTCCTGCACGTGCATAAACCGGTTTTCAAAAACGGTTTCCGTCACCCGCCCGGTGCCTTCGGCTACCGCATTCAGCGCGGTGAACTGGGCCTGCATATCGGTGGGAAACGCCGGATACGGGGCCGTAATCAGGTTCACCGCCTTCGGGCGCCGCCCTTCCATATCCAGCTCGATCCAGTCCTCGCCGCAGCGAATGGTCGCGCCGGCTTCCTCGAGCTTGGCCAGTACGGCATCGAGGGTATCGGGCTGGGTATCCTTGACCCGGATACGACCGCGGGTAACGGCGGCAGCGACCAGATAGGTGCCGGTTTCGATGCGATCGGGCACAACCGAATAGACGCAGCCGTGCAGTTTTTCGACCCCCTGCACCCGAATGGTATCGGTACCGTGCCCCTCGATCCTGGCGCCCATGGCAATCAGACATTCGGCCAGATCGACAATCTCAGGCTCACGCGCCGCGTTTTCGAGGATGGTTTCACCCTCGGCCAGCACCGCAGCCATCAGCAGGTTTTCAGTGCCGGTTACGGTCACGATATCAAAGAAGATCCGCGCACCCTGCAGGCGACCGTCGACCTTGGCCTTGATGTAGCCGTCTTCGACCTTGATGCGCGCACCCATCGCTTCTAGCCCGCGAATATGCAGATCGACCGGGCGACTGCCGATGGCACAGCCACCGGGCAGGGCCACCTGGGCTTCGCCAAAGTGTGCCACCATCGGACCGAGTACCAGAATCGAGGCACGCATGGTCTTCACCAGCTCATAGGGGGCCACCAGGCTCTTGATGGTTCCGGCGCGCACTTCGAGATTGAGTTTTTCGTCGATCACCCGCTCGATACCCATGCGGCCGAACAGCTCGATCATGGTCGTAATATCGTGCAGATGCGGCAGATTGCAGACCGTCACCGGCTCGTCCGACAGCAGGGTGGCTGCCAGAATCGGCAGGGCAGAGTTCTTGGCACCGGAAATGCGCACCTCGCCAGAGAGGCGGGCGCCGCCGGTAATGATCAGCTTATCCATTCGTGCTCCGATCAGGATTCTGACGAAATCAGGCCTGCGCCTGGCGCTCGGCCGGAGTCTGGGTGGTCATGGTCACGGCATGAATCGCACCACTGGCGATCAGTTCATTCAGGTGGCTGTAGACCAGCTGCTGCCGCTTGACCGGGTTCAGACCGGCAAATGCTTCAGATACGATCGTCAGACGAAAGTCACAGCCCTCACCGTCCACCACAACCTCGGCGTCGGTCAGTTGCTCTTCCAACAGGGCCTTAACTTCATTGGCGTGCATAGCTACTCTCCAGAAGCTGTATCCGAAAGGGGCGCCATGATAGCGGAAATTGGCGGGGGGATAAATCGCTCCGACACGCATTTGCCGGCCTGTCGGAGCGGGTACGCGCTCAGCTGGCGCGCCCTTCCTGTTCAGCAGGGCGCATGATCTCGCTCCAGTGATCGATCACGTACTGCAGATCCTGATACTCCTGCATCGCCTGTGCGAACTGGGAGCGAAACACCTTGCCGACATTCACCCCGTTGACGATCACATTGCGCATACGCCACTGCCCCTGATCGTTGAACATGGTGTAGCGCAGCGGATAGCTTTCACTGGCGGTGTGAATCAGCATTTCGACCGGCACACGCGGCTTGTTCAGATAGGCCGCCTGCACCGGCAGCACTTCGATCCGTTCGTTGTTGTAGGCCACCAGCGCCTTGCCATAGAACTCGACCAGGCTGCGCTGGAACGCTGCACGAAACTGCTGGCGCTGATCGGCGCTGGCCTGCTTGGCATAGACACCGAGCACACCGCTGGACATCACATCAAATGCCACCACAGGTTCGATAACGCCCTCGACCGCCTGATAGAACTTGCCCGGCTCCTGCTCAAAGAGATGACGATTGGCTTCGATCACCTGCACCAGCTGTTCGGTGGTCTGCCTGACCAGTTCTTCTGGCCCGGTTTCGGCCGCCGCAGGAGCAGCCAGCAGGCAAAGCCCGAACATCCACGCAAACGCCTGTTTTACCCTTTTCATGTTCACACCCACGTCCTCATCCTCAGACTCGCCCTCGAGTCTTGCCCAGACGCCCTACCCAAGGCGCCTCAGGAGGAGCTTAACATTGTTAATGCCCCCTCAAAACCTATAGAATTTGCGCTTCTGTCAAGTATCTGGAACCTGTCCCCTGATGACCCTGCTCCTGGCCTGCGCCGCTATTCTCGGTGGTTTTCTTGCCCTTATGTGGAGTGCCGACCGTTTCGTCAGCGGTGCGGCCGCAACCGCTCGCAACCTGGGTATGTCACCCCTGCTGATCGGTCTGACCGTGGTATCGCTGGGCACCTCGGCACCGGAAATACTGGTGTCGGCCATCGCATCCTTTACCGACTACCCGGGTCTGGCCGTCGGCAACGCGATCGGCTCCAACATCGCCAACATCGGTCTGGTACTGGCGATCACGGCGCTGATCTGTCCACTGCCCATCCACTCGGGTCTGCTCAAACGCGAACTGCCGCTGCTGCTGGTCGTTACCCTGATTGCCGGTTACTGCCTGCTCGACAGCCGCATCAGTCTGGTCGACAGCCTGCTGTTACTGGCCATGATGGTCGCCACCCTGTACCTGCTGATCCGCTGGCAAAAAGGCGCCCGCCACGATGCTCTGGAGCAGGAGGAGGATGAGGAGATCCCGACCCTGTCGCAGGGCAAGGCCAGCTGGCTACTGCTGTCGGGACTGCTGATCCTGCTGGGCAGTTCGCGCCTGCTGGTCTGGGGCGCTACCGAGATCGCCATGGCCCTCGGGGTCAGCGACCTGGTGATCGGCCTGACGGTCGTAGCCATTGGCACCAGCCTGCCGGAACTGGCGGCCTCGGTCGTCAGCGCGCTGAAAAAACACCACGACATTGCCCTTGGCAACGTGGTCGGCTCCAATATTTTCAATCTGCTGACCGTGCTGCCGGTTCCCGGCCTGATCAAACAGGTTACGCTGAGCACCGAGGTGTTCAGCCGTGATTACCTGGCCATGCTGGCGATCACCGTGCTGCTGATCGCGATGATCTTCATCCGGCGCCAGCTGTTACCCCGCGCAGGGGGACTGGTGCTGCTGCTGGCCTATGCCGGCTATATGGGAACGCTGTACCTGATGCAAAACGGCGCTGCCTGAGCGCCCATTCTCTCTCTGGATCGAGTCATGCCGTCTATTTCCTTTACCGAATCTGCCAAGCGCACCATCGCTCTGGAACAGGATGCGCTCACCGCGTTGCTCGCACGCATCAATGGCGACTTCACCCGTGCCTGCGAACTGCTGCTGCCCTGCAAGGGCCGCATAGTCGTCACCGGCATGGGCAAATCGGGCCACATCGGCAACAAGATTGCCGCCACGCTGGCCTCGACTGGCAGCCCAGCCTTCTTTGTTCACCCGGGCGAAGCGAGCCACGGCGACATGGGCATGATCACCCCCGATGATGTGGTGATCGCCCTCTCCAACTCCGGCAATACTCAGGAGGTGGTTTCCCTGATTCCGCTGCTCAAACGGATGGGCGTGCCGATGATCAGTATGACCGGCAACCCCAACTCCACCCTGGCCAGCAGCGCGGATGTCAATCTGGATGTCAGCGTCGACAAGGAAGCCTGTCCGCTGAATCTGGCCCCGACCTCATCGACCACCGTCGCCCTGGTAATGGGTGATGCGCTGGCAATCGCCCTGCTCGAGGCGCGCGGCTTTACCGCCGAAGATTTTGCGTTCTCCCACCCAGGTGGTAGCCTCGGCCGCAGATTGCTGCTGAAGGTCGAAAACATCATGCACAAGGGCAGCGCGTTCCCCAGCGTTGCCCCTGAAACCCCGCTCAAGGAAGCGCTGCTGGAAATGACCCGTAAGGGACTCGGCATGACCGCAGTAGTGGAAAATCAGCGTCTGTTAGGTATCTTTACCGACGGCGACCTGCGCCGCGCTCTGGATCAGAACATCGACATCCACAGCATTGCGATTGCAGACGTCATGACCGCTGGCGGCAAGACCACCAGCAGCGGCGCGCTGGCCGCTGAAGCACTGAAAGTGATGCAGGACAACCAGATCAACGCACTGGTGGTCTGCAATGCCGATGGCCAGCCCTGTGGCGCCGTTACCATGCACGATATGTTAAAGGCAGGAGTTCTATGAGTTTGCAGCAGTGTCGCGAGGAAGCGAGCCGTATCCGTTTGGTGATCTTTGATGTCGATGGTGTCCTCACCGATGGCAAGCTCTATTTCACCGGCGAAGGTGTCGAGATCAAGGCGTTCTCCACCCTCGACGGACACGGTATCAAGATGCTGCAGGCCAGCGGTGTAAAGGTCGGCATCATTACCGGGCGCAACAACCCGCTGGTGGCCAAGCGCGCCCGCGACCTCGGCATCGAACTGCTGTGGCAGGGACGCGAAGACAAGGTCAATGCGCTTGAAGAGATGCTGTCCGAACTGAACATCAGCCAGGAAGAAGTTGCCTATCTCGGTGACGATCTGCCGGACCTGCCGGTCATGCGCCGGGTAGGCCTCGGAGTCGCGGTGCCGGGCGCACACCCGTTCGTACGCAAGCATGCCCAGGCGGTTACCAAGGCTTCGGGTGGACAGGGTGCGGCCCGAGAGCTGTGCGATTTCATCATGGACGCGCAGAATACGCTGGAAAGCGCGCTTCAGGCGTACCTTTAAGGATTCGGCATGCGGAGTCTGCTCGCCTATACAGGCATCGTCGTGATCAGCTCGGGACTGGGCTGGTATCTGATCGGTCACGCGAACCAGGAGCCGGTTGCTGGTGACAGTGGCGCCCCGACCGAAGCCCAGGAGCACGCCGATTTTTTTATCAGCCAAGCGGATATCACCGAGTTCAATCTTGACGGCGTCAAGGAGCAGCATCTGAGCAGTGATCAGATCAGCCACTTCCCGATCTCGGACCTGACCCTGCTCCGCAACCCGGTACACACCAGCCTGCGCGATCCGAAAGAACCTCAGACGATCCACGCCCGCAGCGGCCGTGTACTGCCCGATGGCGAAACCATCGAGCTCAAGCAGGATGTGGTCCTGACCCAGCAGCGCCCGGATCGAACGCGGGTCACGCTGGAAACCGATTTCCTTACCATCTACTCCGGCAAGGACTATGCCGATACCGATCGCCCCGTCGTCATCAGGGACGGGCGTAACGTCACCCGTGCCACCGGCATGACGGCGTACTACAAGGAGGATCGCATGGTGCTCAAGTCCAAGGTCAGAGGCATCTATGAAAGCCAATAAACCCATTCTTGCCATCGCCCTGCTGCTCGGCAGCCTGCTGCCACTGAGCGCACAGGCGCTGCCCAGCGATCGAGACAAGCCGATACGCATCCAGGCCAACAAGGCCAATCTGGATGATCGTCAGGGCATTGCCATCTATACCGGCAACGTCATCCTGACCCAGGGCACCATAGAACTGCGTGGTGATCGCATCACCATCTACCGCGACAATGCCGGCACTATCAAGAAACTGGTAGCCGTTGGCAAGCCGGCCCGCTATCAGGAGAAAACCGATCCGGCGAAGGGCGTGCTGCACGCCTACGGCCTGACCATCGAGTACCTGGCCCAGCAGGAAAAGGTGCATCTGATCAAGCAGGCCAAGGTCAATCAGGACGGCAACGTCTTTACCGGCGACCGGATCGACTACGACCTCAAGACCGACCTGGTCAATGCCCGGGCAACCGACAACAACGATTCGGGCCGGGTGGAAATGCTGATTCAACCGAGAAGCAAGTAACCGATGGCTATTTTGAGCGCACAGCATCTGGCGAAAAGCTACAAGAAACGCCAGGTGGTCAAAGATGTATCGATCGAGCTGAAAAGCGGCCAGGTCGTCGGCCTGCTGGGGCCGAACGGCGCCGGCAAGACCACCTGTTTCTACATGATCGTCGGCCTCGTGCATGCCGATCAGGGACGCATCCTGCTCGATGACCAGGAGCTGACCGGATTGCCGATGCACGGCCGCGCCCAGGCGGGGATCGGCTATCTGCCTCAGGAAGCCTCTGTATTCCGCAAGCTGAGCGTCAGGGACAACATTCTGGCGATTCTGGAAACCCGCAAGGACCTGAGCCGTCAAGAGCGCCTGGACAAGCTCGAAGAGCTGCTGCGCGAATTTCATATCACCCATATCCGCGACAGCCTCGGCATGAGCCTCTCCGGCGGCGAGCGTCGCCGGGTCGAGATCGCCCGGGCACTGGCGACCGAACCGGCGTTTATCCTGCTCGACGAGCCCTTTGCCGGTGTCGACCCAATCTCGGTCGCGGACATCAAACAGATCATCGAACATCTGCGCAGCAAGAATATCGGTGTACTGATCACCGACCACAATGTGCGCGAGACCCTCGACATCTGCGAAATCGCCTATATTGTCAGTGACGGACACATCATCGCCGAGGGGGAACCGGCCCAGGTCCTTGCCAACCAGCAGGTCCGTGATGTGTATCTTGGTCACCAGTTCACCCTTTGATCCAGGCCCTCGGACACGCATGCCGGCGCATGCGTATCGGTCCTGTATTGCCTTTAGCCCCGGCGTACTGATAGGTAGTTATGAAGCCAACGCTAGTCTTAAAAATGGGCCAGCAGCTGACGATGACGCCGCAGCTGCAACAGGCGATCAAACTGCTGCAACTCTCCACTCTGGATCTGCAGCAGGAAATTCAGGAAGCTCTGGAAAGCAACCCGATGCTCGAACTGGCCGAAGACAGCCAGGTACAGAGCAGCGAGCAGGACGCCGAACCGACCTCCGAACGTGATCGTGATCACGAGGAGCTGAAGGCAACCGACGACTGGGATGAGCATATTCCCAGCGACCTTCCGGTCGACAGCGGCTGGGACGATGTCTACCCCACCGCATCACCCTCCGGCGCCAGCCTCGGCGGCGACGATGAATTCTCCGATTTTGCCCAGCGCACCAGCGCCGAGGAAACTCTGCAGGATCACCTGCTGTGGCAGCTCAATCTGATTCCGACCAGTGACACCGACCTCCTGATCGGCACCGCCCTGATCGATGCGATCTCACCGGCCGGCTATCTGAATCAGAGCCTCGAGGAGATCCATCAGGGGCTCGATCCCAGCCTCGAGATCGAGCTTGAAGAGGTGGAGATGATGCTGCACCGCATTCAGCAGTTCGATCCCGTTGGAATTGGCGCACGCGATCTGCGCGAATGTCTGCAGCTGCAGCTGCGCCAGCTGCCTGACACCACCCCGAGAAAGGCCGACGCCCTGAATCTGGTCGAGCGATATCTCGAACTC
>CAYWUD010000041.1:0-10868 GCA_964461355.1 uncultured Pseudomonadales bacterium
GCCGATCTGTGCGGCACCGATGGCGGAGGTGATGTGGTCGTAACCCGGCGCGATATCGGTCACCAGCGGCCCCAGGGTGTAGAAGGGCGCTTCGAAGCAGTCGTCAAGCTGCTTGTCCATGTTCTCCTTGATCATCTGCATCGGGATATGCCCCGGACCTTCGATGATGGTCTGTACATCGTGCTCCCAGGCGATCTTGGTCAGCTCGCCCAGTGTTTCGAGTTCGGCAAACTGCGCGGCATCGTTGGCGTCATAAGCCGAGCCCGGGCGCAGGCCGTCACCGAGGCTGAAGGAGACATCGTAGGCCTTGCAGATCTCGCAGATCTCCTCGAAATGGGTATAGAGGAAGTTTTCCTGGTGGTGCGCGAGACACCATTTGGCCATGATCGAGCCGCCACGCGAGACGATGCCGGTCATGCGTTTGGCGGTCAGCGGTACGTAGCGCAGCAGGACGCCGGCGTGGATGGTGAAGTAATCCACCCCCTGCTCGGCCTGTTCGATCAGCGTGTCGCGGAATACTTCCCAGGTGAGATCTTCGGCGATGCCGTTCACTTTCTCCAGCGCCTGATAGATCGGCACGGTACCGATCGGAACCGGGGAATTGCGCACGATCCATTCGCGGGTTTCGTGAATGTTCTTGCCGGTGGAGAGATCCATGATGGTGTCGGCGCCCCAGCGAATACCCCAGGTCAGCTTGGCGACCTCTTCCTCGATTGAGGAGCTCAGTGCCGAGTTGCCGATGTTGCCGTTGATCTTCACCAGGAAGTTGCGGCCGATGATCATCGGTTCGACTTCCGGGTGGTTGATGTTGGCCGGGATGATGGCACGGCCGCGGGCGATCTCGGAACGCACGAATTCCGGGGTGATCTCCTTCGGGATATTGGCGCCGAAGCTCATGCCCGGATGCTGCTGATCCAGCAGGCCGGCGGCACGGGCCTCTTCGAGCTTCATGTTCTCGCGGATCGCCACATACTCCATTTCCGGAGTAATGATGCCCTGACGGGCGTAGTGCAGCTGGGTCACGTTCTTGCCCGATTTGGCCTTGCGCGGGCTGAGGCCAAGTTCAAAGCGCAGCTCGTCCAGAGTGCTGTCCTGCATGCGCTCGCGGGTATAGCGGGAGCTGAAATCGCCCAGCTGTTCGGTGTCATCACGCTCGAGGATCCACTGCTGACGCATCGGCGCCAGGCCCTTGCGTACGTCGATGCAGGCTTCGGGATCGGTGTAGGGACCGGAGGTGTCGTACACCAGCACCGGGGCATTGGTCTCGCCACCGAAGGCGGTGGGGGTGTCGGACAGGCTGATTTCGCGCATCGGCACGCGCAGGTCCGGACGGGAACCCTGGACATAGATCTTGCGTGAGTTCGGGAACGGCTGCACCGAGTCGGCGTCGACCTGGGCGCGCTGGGAAAGGGGTTGGTTGTTCGGTTCCATGCAGGCTCCTGCAGATGGCCATGGGCGAATGGCTGCCGGAGTCCGTAACCTCAGGGAAGGCGAGAGTGCGTCGGCACGGGGCGCTCGACGCAAGCTATCCTGTTTCCTACGCCGGTACGATCCGGATCAGGTTCACGGGTCTTTCTCAGCCTTGATCAGGCACCCCGACAGAATAAAAATCGGTCGTCAGTGTAGAGCGGCGGCCTGGCGCTGTCCAGCACCGTCATGAACTTAAAAATCCGGTCTATAGCCTGAAAATAAAGGGTTTTTGTAGCCTATCTGCGGGTTTCTATTCTGGTACACTGCTGGACATCTGTTTCTTATCTAATCGAATACACATCGAGAGGGGTTTCGATGGCAAAGCAATTGATGCGCGGATTGCTGTTGGCCGGGATGACTGCCTGCAGCCTGCCGGTGCTGGCCGAACAGCCGGTCGATCTGATGGAAGTCTATCGTCTGGCGGTGGAAAACGATGCTCAGCTGGCCGCAGCGCGAGCACAGCTCAAAGCCACCGAGGAAGTGGTGCCGCAGAGTCGGGCGGGCCTGCTGCCGGAGATCGGCGTCAGTGCTTCCACGGCCCGTAACAAGGGGGTCAACCTCGATGGCGCCGCCGGCAGCGATCGTACCGATGTCTACAACACCCACGGCTGGCGTGCCAGCCTGACCCAGCCGCTGTTCCGTCTTGATCGCTGGTTCAGCTTTGATCAGGCCGGCAGTATCTCCGATCAGGCCAAGGCGACCTTCAGTAAGGAGCAGCAGGATCTGATCCTGCGTGTTTCAGAAAGCTACTTCAATGTGCTGCGGGCCCAGGACAATCTGGAAACCCTGAAGGCGGAAGAGCGCGCGGTGAAACGTCAGCTGGATCAGACCCAGCAGCGCTATGAGGTGGGGCTGATTGCGCAGACCGACGTACACGAGGCTCAGGCCCGTTATGACGATGCGCGCGTCAATCGCATCGTGGGCGAGAACAATGTTGAAGTGGCCTTCCAGGTGCTCTGGACGCTGACCGATCAGCCGCTGCATGCAATCGGCGGGCTGAACAAGGAGATGCCGGTCGAACTGCCGGAGCCGGCTGATCAGCGTGCCTGGGTCGATGGGGCGATGCAGAACAACCTGGCGATCCAGGTGGCGCAGTACGCCGTTGAGAGTGCCGAGAAGTCGATCAAGGTACAGAAGTCCGGCCATGCGCCGACCGTTGATGCCGTCGTTTCCTATGGCCACGATGTCAACGGCGGCCTGAACGAAGGTCTGCGCAAGAACGATGCGACGGTCTACGGACTGGAGCTGAACCTGCCGATCTTTACCGGCGGCCTGACCAGTTCCAAGGTGCGTGAAGCCGAGGCGCTGCTGATCAAGGCGCAGGAAGATCTTGATTTTACCCGCCGCACTTCGGCGCAGAACACTCGCTCGCTGTTTATGACCGTCAGTTCCGATGTACAGCGGGTCGATGCCCGTCGTCTGGGGATTATCTCGGCCAAGAGCGCGCTGGATGCGGTGGAAAGCGGTTATGAAGTCGGGACCCGGAACATTATCGATGTGCTGGATGCCCAGCGCTCGCTGTATGCTTCGGTGCGCGATTACCTGAACGCGCGCTATGACTTTATCGTCAACACCCTGCGCCTGAAGCAGCAGGCGGGCTCTCTGAGCCCGGATGATCTGGGCAGTCTCAACACCTGGATCAGCCAGATCGAAGAGCCGAGTCTGTTGCCGAAGATGTAATGCAGGTAGGCCAGACAGCCCATTAAAAAAGGACCCAGAGGGTCCTTTTTTAATGGGCGCCGCTTCAGCTGCGGTATCGAGGCGGCGGATTCTGCTCAAGGCGCTCGCCGATCGCCTTGAGGACATCCCATTTGTGCATGCACCACTCCGGTGCCAAGAGGTACTGGCGCTCGCCGGAACCGTGCAGGCGGTGAAACAGCAGATCTGCTGGGGCGCGGCGCACGATTTCGGCAACGTTGTCTGCGTATTCATCCAGGGTGAGTTCGCGCACGTCACCGGCTTTCCACTCGCGGGCGAGCTGAGTGCCCTTGACGATGTGCAGCGGGTGGACCTTGATCGCATCGACGCCAAGACCCACAACACGGTCAAAGCTGGTCAGCACGTCCTCCGGGGCTTCGCCGGGCAGACCCATGATCAGGTGGGTGCAGAGCTTGAGACCAAAGCGCTGGGCGCGCTGTACGGCATCGACATAGTCCGCGAAACCGTGGCCACGGTTGATGCGCTCGAGCGAACGGTCAAAGCTCGATTGCAGTCCCAGCTCCAGCCAGATTTCATGGCCCTGTTGCTGGTAGTCGGCGAGCAGCTGCAGCACCGGGTCCGGCACACAGTCGGGACGCGTGCCCACCGCCAGGCCGATGATATCCGGGCATTCGAGCGCCTCGTCATAGAGTGCTTTGAGGCGCGTCACCTCGGCGTAGGTGTTGGAGTAGGACTGAAAGTAGGCGATGAACCTGCGCGCCTTGGTGCGCTGGGTGACCTTGGCCTTGGCCGCATCGAGCTGAGCGCGGATGGAGCCGGCTTTGGTGGAGTCCGGCACAAAAGACGCGTTGTTGCAGAATGTGCATCCGCCGACGCCCTTGCTGCCGTCGCGGTTGGGGCAGGTAAAGGCTGCGTCCACGGAGAGCTTGTGGATCTTCTCGCCGTACTTGGCCTTGAGGTAGCGGCCGAAGGTGTTGACGTATGAGGTCAGGTCCATCGCTTGAATTCCGGCTGAAAAAACGCCGACTATAAAACCGCACTTGGCTTATGGGCTATAGGGGGTTGTACCCGGTTCGATACTGTGGCGGCCGATACGCGTAAGATAAAGGCTATCAACGGATAGGGAGTGAAAGGCATGAACAGGTGGGTGCAGGCAATATCGTTGCTGCTGGTGTTCGGCCTGTCTGGATGCAGCCTGTTGGCGCCGGGCGAACCGCGCCTGACAGTGTATGCACACCAGAATCTGGCCGGTCAGGTGCGCGTTACGGCGCTCTATCCCGGTGGAGAGGTGCGTGCGGCTGCGGCCCGGTTGCGTGTGCGGGATGACCTTGGCCGGGTACGCTTTGAAGAGCCTCTGGATGAGCGGGGACAGGCGCGGTTCCGTTTTCCTGATCGCACGGTGTATGTCGATGTTCAGGTCACCACAGAGGATGGCGCGCTGTCTGGAGAGCGCCGGGTGGAATCGCTCGAGCGGCTCTGCTGGCTCAAGGGGTGCTAGGGCAGTCTGACCTGAACCTTGAGCCCGCCCAGCGTGCTGTGCTGAAGTTCGATCTCGCCACGGTAGAGATCGACGATATCCTTGACGATCGCCAGCCCCAGACCACTGCCGTGGCGGCTTTCATCCAGACGTTTGCCGCGTTGCAGCAGTTCGGGCCAGCGCTCGGCACGGACGCCGGGACCGTCATCCTCGATACACAGCTGGAGCGGCTGTGTGCCCTCGAGCCGGACCCGGACTTCATGGTTGGCCCATTTGCAGGCGTTGTCGAGCAGGTTGCCAAGGAGCTCCTGGAAGTCCTGCCTATCGCCACGAAAGCCGCTATTGGGGGCAACCTGAGCCTGCAGCTGTAGATGGCGATCACGATAGATCAGCTGCAGGGTGTCCACCAGATCGTTGACCTCGGGGCGGATGTCGAGCAGGCGTGCCGGCTGGCCGCCGCCGGCCAGACGTGCGCGGCGCAGTTCGCGATCGATCAGCTGGCGAATTTCACCGGTACGCTGGCTCAGGGTATGGCTGATGCTGTCAGGCAGTTCGGGGCGATCGGCCAGCTGCATCAGCACGGCGAGCGGTGTTTTCAGCGCATGAGCCAGGTTGCCCAGCCCCTTGCGCGAACGGGTCAGGCGCTGCTCCAGGGTAGCCAGCAGATCGTTCAGCTGAACCAGCAAGGGTTTGAGTTCGTCGGGAACCGACTCGGCGTTCAGGCGACCGATCTCGCCCTGCTGCAACAGATGCAGCTGATGGCGTGCGCGCTGCAGCGGACGCAGGGTGCGGTAGACGATCAGGTATTGCACCAGCAGCATCAGGCCGAGGCTGATCAGACCGTAGATCATCAGTGAGCGCTGCAGCTGATGGATATGCCGGTGTACCGAGGTCAGATCGGTGGCCACGGTGATCGACAGCGGCTGGCCGCGGCTGGCGTAGGTGCGCGTGACCGCAAGCAGCGAGCGTTGCAGGGGGCCGGTGATGGTGCGGACTTCATGGGTATTGGCCGCGGCACTGTCGCGCGGCAGGTCTTCATCCCAGAGCGAGCGTGAGCGGATCAGCTGGTCGCCGAACTGGATCTGCAGGTAGTGCCCGCTGAAGGGGCGCTGATAGACCGAAGGCAGCTGGCTTTCGGCAAACAGCAGCTGGCCGTTTGGCAGCGGTCGGATCAGGGCCAGAATCGCTTCGTTATCGTTGTTGAGTTGCTCTTCCAGTGCGGTCAGGGAGGAGTCTTCAAGATATTTGCCGATGCCGATCGACGTCAGACTGATCAGCACCAGCGCGGCCAGCGACAGACCCATGGCCAGCCGCCCCTGCAGGGTGAAGCTGACCGGACGGATCATCCAGCTACCCAGTGCGCGCATCAGCGGGCGTCGGGCTGGGACAGAAATACGTAGCCCTGGCCGCGGCGGGTACGGATACGCTCGGCACCGATCTTGTCGCGCAGACGCCGTACATAGACCTCGATCACGTTGCTGTCGCGCTCGTCGTCATATTCGTAGATGTGTTCGGTCAGGCGCGATTTGGAAAGCACCTGATCGGGATGATTCATAAAATAGCGCAGCAGCTTGAATTCGGTGCCGGTCAGACTCTTGTGATCGTTGCCATCGAGTAAGACGCGCTGGTGATCCTCATCGAGCCTGATGCCGGCAACCTGCAGCTGCGGAGACACCTGGCCGTGCCGGCGGCGCAGCAGGGCCTCGATACGGGCGAGCAGTTCTTCGAGGTGGAACGGTTTGCCGAGGTAATCATCGGCACCGGCCTTGAAGCCGGCGACCTTCTCATGCCAGGCGTCGCGAGCGGTCAGGATCAGCACCGGCAGGTCGAGTCCGCGGCCCCGCCATTCCTGCAGAATCTCCAGGCCCGAACGGCCCGGCAGGCCGAGATCGAGTATGACCAGATCATAGGGTTCTTCGACCCCGAGGTGGGCGGCATCGATGCCGTCGGCACAGTGGTCGACGGCATAGCCGCGCTGGCGCAGGGCCTGCTGCAGGTTGCAGGCCAGATCCTGATCGTCTTCTACCAGTAGCAAGCGCATCGTCAGCGCGCCTCCAGATCACGTTTCAGAATTTTGCCGGTTTCGGCATCGAGCAGCAGTTCCCAGATTCGATCATCGGGCGCCAGCAGTTCAATGGTATAGCGGTAGCCATCGTCGGAGCTGTCGAGCTGCACACCGAGAATATCACCCGGGTACAGGCGCTTGATACGCTGCAGGATATCGGTAAGCGGAAGGATCTGTCCCGACATGCGCAGGGCGCGCGCTTCATCATGATTGAAGTCTGCCTGCGCTACCGGGGTCATACAGGACCACAGCAGTCCGGCGCATAGGGCTTTGGCTGGATGCACGGCGCTGCTCCAAAAAAAAGAACCTGGAATGGCGCGGGTTGGGCCGGCACGATTCCAGGCATAAGGGCTATCTATCGACTTGGCCCTGCCGAGTCTATTGTGCATTCCTTAAGCGAAACTGAACAGCCCTGGAGGTTCGAGGATGCGAGGGCATATCGGTGGCCGGTGGCGGTATACTCGAGACCGGCGACACAGAGGGACATAAAAATGAGGGCATCTGGAATGAAAGGGGCGCTGCTGGTCGGCCTGATGGTCAGTGGACTGGCCATGGGCGCGGGAGCCGAGCCACCAGCCTCTTTATGTCAGCTCTATCAGCAGCGTGCTCAGCAGCAGTGGGCGCGTTTTGATTCGCTGCAGCGTGATCTCGGGGCTGACGAGGAGCGCTGGCAATGGGCCTTGTGGCAGGATCTGGCTGCCCTCGCCGAGGAGTGCCCCGGCGTGACGGTTGCAGAGTCTGATGCCCTGTGTCGTCTGGGGCGGCATCTACTGGGCGCACAGCGGGCGGCGCTGGAGGAGCGCAGCTGGCCGCGCAGCAGTACCGGTGAAGAGGCCTCGCTGGTGCTCGAAGTGGGCGACCGGGTTGATGCGGTCTGTCGAGCGCCCGTTATGGCGGTGCAGGGCGTATTGCAGCGGATGCAGTCGCCGCTGACCGGGACAGCTACGCTGGGGCCTGATCCGCTGGGATTTAACCCTCAGGCCTGGCTGTTTGTGCCTTCAGGTTCAAAGGGCGTCAGCTCCTCGACGAAAAACTGATCGCCCTGCACGCGAAAGCGTACATTGTGCTCCCACAGGGCAACACCGTAGCGTCGATCGGCGTGTGGCTGGCTGGCGTGGTATGCCGGCCGAGGGTCCTGAGCCAGTACCTGCTCGATCAGCAGGCGCAGTGGACGTCCGGTCTGTTGCTCATACTGCAGGCATTGCTGTAGCGCCTGCTCGCTGAAGCGGACCGGCCAGCTCCCTGGGGCGGCATCGGCAAAGCCGCCGCTGGCTTCGGGCAGGCTGTCGGCATAGGGCAGGTAGGGCTTGATATCCAGAACCGGGGTGCCGTCGAGCAGGTCCAGCCCGCTGATATCGAGAAACAGACGCCCTTTTTCTTCGCGGATGCCTTCGAGCTTGACCACGGACAGGCCCAGGGAATTGGGGCGGTGGGTCGAGCGGGTCGCAAATACACCGACCTTGCTGTTGCCGCCAAGGCGAGGCGGGCGCACGGTCGCCTTCCATTCATCACGCAGGCATTGATGGAAAATGAACTGGACCCAGAGATGGGAAAACTGCTCCAGCCCGCGCAGCGCTTCGATGCGGTTGTACGGGGGCAGGAGTTCGAGCGCACCGCGCGCCGCACTGACCAGCCCCGGCTGGCGGGGAATGCCGAACTTCTGTCGGTAGCAGGAGTGAACGGTAGCGATCGGCGTCAGGGAAAATGTAGGTGTCATGACTGTCGGAGTGGCAGAAAGCGAGGGCGCCAGTATACGTGTTCGCTCCCTGCCGATCAGTGGTTGATTGTGCCGATAGCGAACATGCGCCGGTGTCACACGAAAAAGCGCGGCAGGGCCGCGCTTTGATCAGAAAATATCTTCGGTGCTGATGTTCTCGTTTCCATTCTGAGTGGCGCTTTCGGGTTCAGGCGCCAGCTCCTCGCGGAACAGCTCGAATATGCCACTGCGCGACGGGCGGCCTGACTCCGGGTCGATGCGCAGGCGCACCAGACCTTCGGGTTCTGGAGGCAGAGCTTGGGGCTGGTCGTGCAGAGCGCGGGTCATGAACTTGATCCAGATCGGCAGGGCGGCGGTGGAGCCGTATTCCCAACGGCCGAGTGGCTGCGGCGCATCAAAACCGACCCAGCTGACCGCCAGCAGGTTGCGGTTGAAGCCGGCAAACCAGAGGTCTTTCTGGTCGTTGGTGGTGCCGGTTTTGCCTGCAATATCATCACGCCCCAGACTCTTGGCGCGTTTGCCGGTGCCCTGCTGGACAACGTCGCGCAGCATGCTCTGCATGATGAAGTTGACCCTGGGCTCCATGATCTGCTCGGCCTGTTGTGGGGGCAGGTCACTGAGGGTTGAAGTCTGGGTGCGCGCCGTTTCCGGGTAGCCGGGCGCCAGCGCCGGATCGGCCTCGAAAATGACTTCATCCAGGCGTTCGACACGTTTGATCAGGTAGGGCGCAACGCGATAGCCGCCATTGGCGATGGAAGCGTAGGCGGTTGCCATCTCGAGCGGCGTCATGTCAGCCGAACCGAGCGCCAGAGAGAGGTTTTCCGGCAGCTTGGTGGCGTCAAAACCAAAACGCTGCATGTATTCACGGGCAACCGGAATGCCGATTGCCTGCAGCAGGCGAATGGAAACCAGATTGCGGGAGTTGAATAGTGCAACCCGCAGACGGGTCGGACCATAGAAACGGCCGCCGGCGTTCTGCGGGCGCCAGGTGCTCTCGAGCTGGCGGTCGTTGAAGACGACCGGAGCATCGTTGATGATCGAGGCGCTGGTAAAGCCCTGCTCCAGCGCAGCGCTATAGAGGAAAGGCTTGATCACCGAGCCTACCTGACGGCTGGCCTGGCTGGCGCGGTTGTATTTGCTGGCGTAGAAATCAAAGCCGCCAACAATAGCCTCGATCTGACCGTCATGAGGTGACAGCGCAACCAGAGCACCCTGTACTTCGGGCAGTTGTGCCAGGCGATAGCGTTGTTCGGTCAACGGCTGGACGTACACCAGCTGATTGGTCTTGAGAACATCCGCCGGTTTTTCGGGTTTCGGGCCGAGACTGTTGACGCCCTTGTATCGGCGCGCCCAGCGCATCTCTTCCCAGGGAATGGTGCCCGATTGGCTATCTCCCAGAAGGATCTGTACTTGGTCGCTTTTGACCTCGGTGACCAGCGCTGGCAGCAGAGGGCCTACTTTAGGTTGGGCATTGATTTCACCTAGCAGATCTTCCTGCGCGGTGGTTTCGGCGGCGAGTTCCTTGATGATGCCGCGAAAACCATGGCGCTGATCGTACTCCAACAGGCCGGCCTGAACCGCTTCGGTCGCGGCCGATTGCAGATCGCTCTGAATCGCGGTTATTACCGTATAGCCGTCGGTATAGAGGTCTGCGCCAAATCGTTCAAACAGTTCCTGGCGCACCATTTCGGCAATATAGGGCGCCTCGAGCTCGATCGGCTGGCGGTGGTACTGTGCGCTGAGGGGCTCGGCAATGGCAGCGTCATGTTGGGCTCGGTCGATATAACCCAGTTCCAGCATGCGACCGATGATCCAGTCGCGGCGCGTCAGGGCTCGCTCAGGGTTGACCAGCGGGTTAAAGCGCGAGGGTGCCTTGGGCAGACCGGCGATCATGGCCAGCTGGGCCAGATTTAGCTCCGCTATCGGGCGGCCATAGTAGACCTGTGCTGCGGCCTGGATGCCGTAGGCTCGGTTACCGAGATAAATCTTGTTCAGATAGAGCTCAAGGATCTCTTTCTTGGACAGTTCGCGCTCGATCTGCAGGGCCAGCAGGATCTCGTTGAATTTACGGGAGAACGCCCGTTCGCTGCTCAGGAAGAAGTTCTTGGCGACCTGCATGGTGATGGTGCTGCCGCCGGAAACAATGCGCCCGCTTTGCGCCAGTTGTACGGCGGCACGGGTCAGCCCCTTGATGTCGACACCCGGATGTTCGAAGAAGCGATCGTCTTCGGCAGCCATGATGGCCTGTACCATCTGAGGCGGAATTTCGTTGAAGGCAACAGGAGTTCGGCGTTTTTCGCCGAACTCGGCAATCAGCTTCTGATCCGCGGTATAGATGCGTAGCGGCGTCTGCAAACGGACGTCGCGTAGTGTCTCGACATCAGGAAGTGATGGACTAAGGTATAAGACAGCACTCGTTAAAACCAGGAGCGCGCCAGAGCAGCCAAGAAGGCCGGTCCAGAAGATCAGTTTTACGAGTT
>CAYWUD010000041.1:10878-12070 GCA_964461355.1 uncultured Pseudomonadales bacterium
ACCTGCATGGTTTTGTTCGGTAAATCAGAATGTTGCGCCGTTTGTGGGGAACGGTTGGTGAATAAAGAATCAGCATTATATCGGGAAATGGGACTTTTCCCCACAATTAGCGACCGAAGGTGTGTATTATCAGGCAGCTGACAATTGCCATACACTAACAATCATCGGACATGGACGGGTATTAGACTGTGCTTGGGCTTTTCAAAAAGACATCAAATGCGGTCTTGGGGATCGATATAAGCTCTACGTCGGTCAAGCTGCTGGAGTTGAGTCGAAGCGGTAATCGGTATCGGGTGGAATCCTATGCGGTTGAGCCCCTGCCCGAAAACGCCGTGGTCGAGAAAAACATCAGCGAGTTGAGCGGTGTCGGGGAGTCGATCGCCAAGGCTGTGGCTAAATCGAAAAGCGGTCTGAAGCAGGCTGCCGTGGCCGTTGCTGGATCCGCCGTAATCACCAAATACATCGAGATGGACGGTTCGCTCTCCGACGACGAGATGGAGAATCAGATCTCGGTTGAGGCGGATCAGTACATTCCTTACCCGCTCGATGAAGTGGCAATTGACTTCGAGGTTCAGGGGCCTTCGCCGCGAAACCCTGATCGCGTCGATGTGCTTGTTGCGGCCTGTCGTCGCGAAAATGTCGACCTTCGCGAAGAGGCCTTGGAGCTTGCCGACCTGAAAGCGCGTATCGTCGATGTTGAAGCCTATGCGATGGAGCGGGCTTTCGGCTTGATCAGTGATCAGTTCGGCTCCGACGACAAGGACCTGACCGTTGCCATTGTGGATGTGGGTGCGACCATGACCACCCTGAGCGTGATTCATAATGGCCGTACCATTTATACCCGTGAACAGCTTTTTGGCGGCAAGCAGCTGACCGAAGAGATCGGGCGTCGCTATGGCTTGTCGCCTGAAGAGGCCGGGTTGGCCAAGAAGCAGGGGGGGCTGCCGGATGACTACGAGTCAGAAGTGCTTCGTCCATTTGTCGATGCGGTAGTGCAGCAGGTGTCCCGTTCCTTGCAGTTTTTCTTTACTGCAACCTCCTTCAATGACGTCGATCATATTGTGCTAGCGGGTGGTTCGGCGTCCATCCCCGGAATCGATCAGGTCGTGCAGCAGAAGATCGGTGTGCCGACTGTGGTCGGTAATCCTTTCGCCAATATGTCGGTGGCAAGCCGGGTGAACGCTGCGGCGCT
>CAYWUD010000042.1:0-12026 GCA_964461355.1 uncultured Pseudomonadales bacterium
TCAGACACTGCTCCATCTCGGCAATATAGACCTCGTCCCAGAGCTCGTCGAAGCCGCACTCGGGTGCCTCGATAAAGAGATGCTGCGGCAGCAGGTTGCTGAACAGATGATGCATGCCGCCGACCGGATCACAGAGCGCCATCGCTCCGGTGGTATCACCGTGATAGCCGCGGCGTACCGTGACCAGTTTCTGCTTCTCGGTCTGACCCCGCGCCTGCCAGTACTGCAGCGCCATCTTGCTGGCCACCTCGACCGCCACCGAGCCCGAGTCGGCCAGAAATACGGTATCGAGTCCGGGCGGGGTCATCCGCACCAGCTTTTCACAGAGTTCGATTGCAGGCTGATGGGTCAGGCCGCCGAACATCACATGGGCCATGGTATCGATCTGGGCGTGGGCGGCGGCGTTGAGTTCGGCGCGGTTGTAACCGTGGATCACCGACCACCAGGACGCCATGCCGTCGATCAGTTCGGTACCGTCATCCAGGGTCAGGCGTACCCCTTCTGCCGAAGCGACCGGAAACACCGGGGTCGGATTTACGGTGGAGCTGTAGGGGTGCCAGATATGCTGACGGTCAAAGTCGAGCTGCTCGTCACTGATTGCAAACATAAACGTCCTTAAACGGGCATGGATCGGGGAGAGCGCCAGTGTATCAAAGCCGCCTGCGGCTGGTTATCCGTCACGGCAACGGCAGGCCAGGAGCGCCTGCTCCAGCGCCGCCGGCGCGAGCGGCCTGTCGGCGATCAGCTCCAGACGGCTGTCGGCCCGGGCCTCGACCGGTGTCCAGCCGCCTTCGTCGCCGACACGGTTAAGGCTCTGCCAGCCCGATGCGGTGCGCACCACCCCCTTCACCCGCAGCAGCGCCAGCCCCTCCAGCCAGTGCGCCAGCGCGGCCTGATCGAAGCACTCCTCGGCCGACAGCACCCAGCCGACACCGTAGGCGCCGAGCCCCTGATTCTCGAAACGCCAGGGCCGGCCCGGCGGCGGCACCGGCTGCCGGCGGCGCGGATCGTCGCCGATGGCGCCGCCAAGCACGCCGGCATCTTCGGCCAGAGGCTCAATAGCGGGCGCACGGTGGCCCGAATCGGCCGAAAGCCCGTTCACCCGGGCGGTCTCAAGCCAGGCCAGCGGCAGCGCACCATTGGCGATACTGGCGATCCGCGCCCGACGCGGCTTGAGCGCCAGCGCCCAGTCCAGCGCCCGCTGCAGTTGCGCCTCGCTAGCCAGATCGGCCTTGGTAAAGATCAGGCCATCGGCCAGATTGATCTGGTCTTTCCAGGTGGGGTGATCGCCATAGCGCGGATCGAACACGTTGCGCGGATCGATCAGGCACAGGGTGTTTTTCAGGCTGAGCACCTCGGCAAAGGCCGGCCCCTCGATCTGGGCCTTGATCTGCGCCGGATGGCCCAACCCGGTCGGCTCGATCAGCAGGCGATCGGGGCGAAAACGGCTGAGCAGCAGGGTCAGGCTCATCTGAAACGGCAGACCGGCGGCGCAGCAGATACAGCCACCGGGAATCTCCTTGATCTGCACCTGATCGTCACGCGCATCCATCAGCGCCTGATCGATGGCCACCTCGCCGAATTCGTTGACCACGATCGCCCAGCGTTCGTGCACCGGTTTCTGCGCCAGCAGATGCCGCAGCGCCGTGGTCTTGCCGACCCCCAGAAAGCCCGTGATCAGGTGCGTTGGAATGCCCTGCAAGCGCTTTTTTCCGCTCTTTTCGCTCATCGAAACCTCACATCAATTGCCGTCCCCATTCTACGCAGGGGTATTCGACTGTGGACAACTTTTTATTGTAATGAGAATGATTGGCAATATAATCCGCAAAAACTTACTTATAAATGCACTACACACGAGGGGAGAGATGCTGTATGCGCATCCATCAGATCACCTGCAGCGCGCTTTTGGGGAGCGCCCTGCTGACCACGGCGGCCGAAGCCGCGACACCCACAGAAATTGTTGAGCACTACAGCACTGTCGCCCACGCCACCTACGAAGACGCGCTGATCAGCGCCAAAGTCCTGCAGCAGAGCATCAACAGCCTGCTGGCCGCCCCCAGCGAAGCCTCGCTGGAAAACGCCCGCGAAGCCTGGAAGGCCGCGCGCGTGCCCTACCAGCAGTCGGAGGTGTTTCGCTTTGGCAACGGCATCGTCGATGACTGGGAGGGGCAGCTCAATGCCTGGCCACTGGATGAAGGGCTGATCGACTATGTCGCCGAGGATCGCTATCACTTCGAACTGGGTAACCCGGGCGCGCTGGCCAACATCATCGCCAGCACCGAACTGACCCTCGGTGGCGCAACCATCGACCTCACCACCATCACCCCCGACCTGCTGGCCGAACTCAACGAACTGGGCGGGTCCGAGGCCAATGTCGCGACCGGATACCACGCCATCGAATTTCTGCTCTGGGGCCAGGACCTCAATGACACCGGTCCCGGTGCCGGTCAGCGCCCCTACACCGACTTCGTATCAGGCGCCGGCTGCAGCAACGGCCACTGCGCTCGCCGCGGTCAGTATCTGAGTGCCGCCGCCGAGCTGCTGGTGCAGGATCTTGCGGATATGGAAGCCCAGTGGCGCGCCGGCAGTGACACCAACTACCGTGCCGCGCTTCTGGCCGATGCCCCCGAACAGGGCCTGCGCAAGATGCTGTTCGGTATGGGCTCGCTGTCACTCGGGGAGCTGGCCGGCGAGCGCATGAAGGTGGCACTGGAAGCCAACTCGCCGGAAGACGAGCACGACTGCTTCAGTGACAACACCCACAACAGCCATTACTACAACGGACTTGGGATCCGTAACGTCTACACCGGTGCGTACCGGCGCATTGACGGCAGCATCCTGACCGGCGCCTCGCTGGCCGATCTGGTCGCCGCACACGATCAGGCCGCAGCCGCCGAGATCATGCAGGCCTTCGATGCTGCCAAGGCGGCCCTGCAGGTGCTGGTCGACAGCGCCGAACAACAGGGACAGACCTTCGATCAGCTGATCGCTGCGGGCAACCAGGAGGGCCAGGCCCGAGTACAGGGAGCCATTGATGCTCTGGTCGCTCAGACTCTGGCCATCGAACAGGTCGCCAGCCTCGCCGGTATCGACCAGCTCAACCCCGATACGGCCGATCACCAGTTCTGATTCGCCCCCTTATCCGGCTCTTCACAGGCGCTCTTCTCGGTAAGAGCGCCTGTTGTCCGTCTTTTGCTTTGCCCTGTGAGGTCATCATGCTGTGCCGATCTCTGCTGTTGTTCAGCCTCAGTCTCTGTATCCCGTTTGCCGGCGCCCAAGGCGCCTATGAAGCCGGCGAAGAGCGTCCCGGCGGTGCCACCAGCACCGGTGTCGAAGGACGCAACGCCTATTCGATGCCCAGCGCCAACCTGCCGCTGAGCCGTCGCCTCGACTTCAACGTGGGGAACAGTTTTTTCCGCAATCCCTGGGTCAGCGCGCCGGCCAGTACCGATGCCCGCGACGGTCTGGGCCCCCTGTTCAACACCAACGGCTGTCAGAACTGCCATATCAAGGATGGCCGCGGCCATGTGCCCGAAGGCCCTGAAGACAATGCCGTATCGATGCTGGTGCGTCTGAGCATTCCGCCGACCACCAGCGCAGAACACGCCTTTGTGGCGCGCCACGGCGTGCTGCCCGAACCGACCTACGGCGGTCAGCTGCAGGACTTTGCCCTGCCGGGCATTGCCGCCGAAGGACAGATCCGTATCCACTACCAGAAAAAGGTAATCGCCCTGAACGGCGGTGAAACGGCCATTTTGCGCCAACCGACGCTCCGTATCCTGGACCTCGGCTACGGTCCGATGCACCCACAGACGATGCTCTCGGCCCGGGTCGCGCCGCCGATGATCGGACTGGGCCTTCTCGAGGCGATCCCCGAAACCGACCTGCTGGCCCAGGCCGACCCGGATGATCGCGACAACGACGGCATCTCCGGCAAGGCCAACCGGGTCTGGGACGAGCGTGCCGGCACCTTTGCCCTCGGCCGCTTTGGCTGGAAGGCCGGCCAGCCGAGTCTGATGCAGCAGAATGCGGGCGCCTTCAATGGCGACGTCGGTATCGTCTCCAGCCTGTTTGCCAAGGACGATTGCACCGAGGCGCAAAGCGCCTGCTTACAGGCGCCCTCCGGCGGCGCTGCGGAAGTTTCCGACGAGATTCTCCGCTTCGTCGAGTTCTACACCCGAAACCTCGCCGTGCCGGTCCGCCCGCAGGCGCGCGATCCCGAGGTGCTGGCCGGCAAGGCGCTCTTTGCCGAAACCGGTTGCACCACCTGCCATCGCCCCAGCTGGCAGACCGCCGAGAGCGGTGTGGAACCGGAGCTTGCCGGCCAGACCATCTGGCCCTACAGCGACCTGCTGCTACACGATATGGGCCCGGATCTCGCCGACGGACGCCCGGAGTACGCCGCCACCGGTCAGGAATGGCGCACACCGCCGCTCTGGGGGCTGAGCCAGCTGCCGGCCGTCAATGGTCACACCCAGCTGCTGCACGATGGCCGGGCGCGCTCGGTCCTGGAAGCGGTGCTCTGGCACGGTGGCGAGGCTAAGACCAGTCGCGATCGAGTCGTGGCCATGAGTCCTGACGAGCGCACCCAACTGATCCGTTTTGTGGAGTCACTCTGATGCGTTATGTCCTGTTTCTGAGCCTGCCGCTGCTGCTCGTCGGCGGTTGCAGCGACCCGGCGCCGACGCCCCGACAACTGGCCGACAGCCGTCTGCAACACCACATCCTGCCCGGTTACCAAAAGCTGGCGGCGCAGGGCTACACGCAAGCCGAGCGGGCCCGCGCCTACTGCCAGGGACAAGCCCCGCTCAGCGCAGTGCAGGAATCCTGGCGTCAGGGCATGCAGGCCTGGCTCTGGGTCGAACCGGTCGCCTTTGGCCCGATCGCCGAAGCCAACCGCAGCTGGACCCTCGAATTCTGGCCCGACAAGCGCAATCTGGTGCAGAAAAAGGTTGATCAGTGGCTGAGCGGCCCCGAACTGGATGCAGCGGCACTGGAACGGGCCAGCGTGCTGGTCAAGGGATTCTCGGCGCTTGAATACCTGCTGTTCACCCCCGCGCGTCTGGAACCCGGTGACACCCCCGCCTGCCGCGGGCTGATGCGCATCAGCAGCGCTCTGGCGGAGAACCTTGCTGCGCTTGCGACGGACTGGAACAGCGCCACACGTCAGCAGCAGTGGCGGGCACTGGCCGAGGACGCAACGGGCGCCACCCTGCAGGAAGAGCTGCTGCACGGGCTGATCAGCAGCCTCGAGCGCAGCTACAAGAAGCTCGATCTGCCGCTGGGCAAGGAGCAGCCCCGCCCCTATCTCGGGCAATCCTGGCGCAGCCGGCAGGGACTGGCTCAGCTGCAGAGCAGCCTCAAGGGCGCCGAAACCCTGTGGCGCGGGGGGCCAGAGAACCTGGCCGACTGGAGCCGTGGTCAGGGGACAGGCGAGACCGTGGATGCCATCGACCGTCAGTTCGAACGCCTTCAGGCCCTGCTTGAGCCGCTCGGAGCCAGTCTCTTCGATCTCCTGAACACGCCGGAGACACGCCCCCGACTGCTCGAGCTGAAAGCCGCACTGGCCGAACTCAACCGTCTGTTCGGTCAGGCGCTGATGCCAGAACTCGGCGTGCTGCCCCGCTTTAACGCCAGCGATGGTGATTGAAGATGAGCTTGCCAGACCTTCACCGCCGCACTCTGCTGAGTCTGCTGTTTCTTGGCGTATTGCCGCGCTTAACGCCCGCGATGGTGGGTGAGGATAAACATGCCTGATCTTGACCGCCGCGCCCTGCTGCGCACGCTGTTTGGCGCCGCCACCCTGAGCGGGGGCAGCCTGCTACTGGGAACAGGTCTCAGTGGCTGCGCCCAGTCGCCAGCACGAAAACCTCTGCTTTCGGCCGCCCGCGATGTCGATGGCCGCCATTCGATCCGCATCTTTGCCTTTGATCACGCCGAAGAGCTGCGTCTGCCCCTGCCGGCACGCGCCCATGAGCTGGTTGCGCATCCGCATCGGCCCGAGGCGATCTGTGTCGCCCGCCGCCCGGGGCTCAGCCTGGAGCGCTTTGATCTGATCGAGGGCACTCGGCTGGGCCGTATCGAGGTGCCGCCGACACGGCGGTTCTATGGCCATGGCGCGTTCAGTGCCGACGGTGCGCGGTTCTATACCTCGGAAAATGACTTTGCCAGCGGTCGCGGCAAGATCGGTGTGTTCGATACGCACGCCAACTACCGGCGTATCGGCGAATTCGACAGCTACGGCATCGGCCCGCATCAGCTCAAGCTGATGCCCGACGGCGCCACACTGGTGGTGGCCAACGGCGGTATTCGTACCCACCCCGACAGCGGCCGCGACAAGCTCAACCTCGATTCGATGCAGCCGAACCTCTGCTACATCGATCGCCACAGCGGCGCCCTGCTCGAGCAGCAGCAGTTCAGCCACCACCACCTGAGCATCCGTCATCTGGATGTCGGCGCCAGCGGTACCGTGGCCGTGGGCATGCAGTATCAGGGTAACGACGGCGCCCTCTTCCCGCTCGTTGCCTGCCATCGCCGGGGCACAGCGCTTGCTGCCTGCAGCGCCGAAGATTCTGCCTGGCGGCAACTGAACGGTTATATCGCCAGCGTACTGTTGCTTGAAGAGGCCGACACGCTGGTGGTCAGCTCGCCTAGGGGCGGACAGCTGTATTTCTGGGATCTCGGCCAGCGGCGCCTGTGCACGACGCTGGCGATGGCCGATTGTGCCGGACTGGCGCGGCTGGATCAGAATCTGCTGGTGGCCAGCAGCGGGCGGGGCGAACTGCGCCTCCTGCGGGTACAGCAGGGCTCGGTCGAGGAACTGGGCCGACGTCTGCACCCGGCCACCCAGTGGGACAACCACCTGACCGCTCTGGTCGGCTGATCGCAACAGCCTCAGGTCATCTGTCAGCTTTGCGTAAAACCCCTATCAAGATCGGCCGCCTGCGGCCGATCTAGGGGCAGGCATGCGGATATCAGTATGTACGTCCAGAGTGCCTATTATTTAATCAATAGACTATCCCCCCTTCGGAGGTTCCCGTGGACTGGTTACGCCGTAGTCTGAGCGCCAAAATTTTCGCCCTGAGCCTCGCAGGCCTGGGTCTGCTGCTGATCACCGGCCTCGCCGGCATTCGCCTGCTCAGCCATGACCTCGAGCAGTATGAAGCGCTGATGCAGGAGGAGTACGAAAACGCTCTGGTGATTCAGAGCATCAACCTCAACTTCAAGCGTCAGGTACAGGAATGGAAGAACGTCCTGATCCGGGGCAACGACGAGCAGAAACGCACCAAGTACTGGAATCAGTTCCAGGAACGTGAACGCCAGGTGCAGCAGGATGCCCAGGCACTGCTGGAGCGGACCGACGATAGGCAGCTGCAGCAGCAGTTACGCGATTTCCTCAAGGCCCACCGCACTATGGCCAGTGCCTACCGGCAGGGCTTTGATGCCTTTGCCAAGACCGGCTTCAACACCCAGTCCGGCGACAAACTGGTTTCGGGCATCGACCGTGCACCCTCGACCCTGCTCGATGAGCTGGTCGAACAGCTGGTCAGTGTGGCCCATGAAAAAGCCAGAACCACCCACGAAACCAGTAACCAGCAGGTGATGATCGCCTCCACCGTACTGCTGCTCGGTGCGCTGATCGCAGCCATCGCCACCCTGGTACTGCTCAGCCGGGTACTGATCGGGCCGATGAAAAAGCTCGTCGACCATATCATCGGCCTGAGCGAAGGCGATCTGCAGTACACCTCGGGTATCCGTCGTGACGATGAGCTTGGGCTTCTGGCCAATGCCACCTACAAGTTGCAGCATTCGCTGCAGGACACCGTGCAGCAGCTGAACCACACCCTCGAGAGTCTGCAGCAGGCCGGCGGCGAACTGAACGAGATTGCCGGCGATCTGCAACAGGGCTTTGCCGATCAGCAGCACCGCACCGACATGGTCGCCACCGCAATGCAGGAGATGTCCTCCACCGCCGCCGAAGTGGCACGCAACGCCGCCAACGCCGCCGAATCGGCCACGCAATCCGATCAGGCCGCCAGCGCCGGGCGCACCGTGATGCAGTCCACCATCGACACCATCAACGGCATGTCGGTCGAGATCACCCACACCAGCGAGGTGATCGAAAAACTGGCCGGTGACACCCTCAGTATCGGCAAGGTGCTGGAGGTGATCCGCGGGATTGCCGAACAGACCAACCTGCTGGCGCTCAATGCCGCCATCGAAGCCGCCCGTGCCGGCGAGCAGGGGCGCGGGTTTGCCGTGGTCGCCGATGAAGTGCGTACCCTGGCCCAGCGCACCCAGGAATCCACCGAGGAGATTCAGGCGATCATCGCCACCGTACAGCAGGGCGCCGAACAGGCGGTCAATGCCATCGGTCGCGGGATGGCGCAAACCGACAGCGGTGTCGATCAGGTGCAGCAGGCCGGCGCTGCGCTGGAGCAGATTACCCAGGGCATCGCCCTGATCCGGGAGATGAACGATCAGATCGCCACCGCCGCCGAAGAACAGACCTCGGTGTCGGAAAACATCACCCGGGATATCACCGAAATCACCAGCATCGCCTCAAGCAACAGCGCCCAGACACAAAAGACCACCCATGCCAGCGGCCTGCTGCAGCAGATCTCAGGCGAGCTGGCCACGCTGGTCCAGCGTCTGGGTCGCTGACAGGCCATCCCCCGCCCAAGAAAAAAGCCCGCAGTCGCGGGCTTTTTTATATCGGGAAATCCGGCTGATCAGGCCGGCACTTCCTCGTGCAAAGCCTGTTTCGGATCGATCACGTAATAACGGTACAGGTAATACAGATCGGCGCCCCAGATGATGGCGTTGACCAGCACGATCGGCCAGTCGGCACGGATGCTGCCATAAATCACGAACAGGGTGGCACCCAGAAGGTTCCAGGCCCGCAGTTTTTTCGCATCCTTCATCAGCAGGGACACGGTGACAATAATCGACGCTGCCCAACCGAGCAGGGACAACCAGTTCAGATCCATAACAGCAGTCTCACAGAAAAAGGCTCGGGCGAAACTAGCACCATTGTCAGGAGACAGAAATGCGCAATCACCGCAGCCACAAAATCCACTGCGGATGCCATGTACCCCGCATGGCCCCTGCTTTAGCCTGCGTCCCGTGCGGTAACCCCCCTTTCGGAAACAATCATAATGACAAAAAAATCCCTCCTGGCCCTGCTCGGGGCATGGTGCATCAGCCTCTCACCCATCGCATCCAGTGACGAGATCTTCAACGCCAATCTCAACGAAGATCAGCAAGCCACTCCCAATCTCAGCACTGCGGCCTTCAAGGCACGCATCGCTCAGACCGAAACCCTGCTGATCGATTCACGTACCTACGCCGAATTTGCCATCAGCCATATTCCGGGTGCTCAGGTCGTTGGCGCCAAGCCGGGCTCTACCCGTGAAGCATTCACGTCGGATGTCGAGGAGATCAAGGCCCTCGCACAGCAGCAGCTCGATACCCCGGTCGTGGTCTACTGCGCGGGGCTTTACTGCGGCAAGGCCAAGCGGGTCGCCCAGGATCTGGTTGCCGCAGGCTTTACCGATGTCAGCCGTTACCAGTTGGGAATCCCGCTCTGGCGCGCTCTGGGTGAGCTGACCGTGATTGAAGCCGATGCCCTCAAGCGTATTCACCAGCTTGATCAGACTGCGGTGTTTGTGGACACCCGCCCGGCGGCCGAATTTGCCGCCGCCACCCTGCCCGGTGCCGTCAACATTCCGAGCCAGGCGGTTACCGACAGCAAGGGCGGTGCCGAAATCAAGGCCGCCAAGGAAGATGGTCGCCTGCCGATGACCGATCACAATACCCGCGTGATCGTCTTCGGTAACAGCCGCGAAGAGGCACAGCATGTGGCGCGGGCAATTGCCAAAAACGCCTTCCACAACCTCAGCTATTTTGCCGGATCCGCTCAGGATCTTGGCCTGTAACAGACGTTGAGGCGAAGCCCCGCTGAGCCTCGTTCGCTAATCCGGTTACTGCACACACGTCAACGCCCGAAGCCTTGCTCCGGGCGTTGTTGTCTGGTCAGGCTACTGATACAGCACCGAGGAACGCAGGTTATCCGGCATTTGCAGCCCGAAACGCTGAAGCTGCGCCGCGTTGATAAAGAACAGCGCCTCCCGATCCATCTCCGGGCGCAGGTCGATCGGGCGCTGGCCCTCCTGCAGGATGCGGCGCACCAGACCGGCCGCTACCCGTCCATGGTGATGCGGTTCGATCAGCACGGCGCCCAGTGCGCCATCGGCCCCCACCGCAAAGGACTGCGTCGTCAGTATCGGCACCGCACTGTGGGCCGCACTCCAGCGCACGACGGCCTCGGCAGGTACGGTACCCAGAACCGAATCACGCAGGGTAAAGAAGGTGCCGAGCAGGATGAAATCGTAGTTCTGCGCCCCCTCGATCGCCTGCTGCCAGCTCTGCCAGCCCTCGACCACCCGATAATCAACCTCGATACCGGCAAACCGGGGACTGAGCCTTGAGGCAAAATTCTGCTCGATCAGGGCCTGGCTGGTCGCACTGCGGTCAAACAGCACCAGCGCTCGCCGCGCCTTGGGCATCAGCTTGCTGAAATAGCGAAAGGAGATCCGCACCGGCATGCGTTCGATCACGCCGGTGACGTTTGCGGGCAGCAGTCCCTTGCTGAAATAGTGACGCGGGTTCTGGTTGATGCCGTAGAACACCATGGGAATGGCGGTCTGCGCCACTTTAGGCCCCAGCAGATGCAGCGCATTGTCGTCGCCGAGCACGATCAGATCGGGTGGGTCATCCAGCACCGCCTGCCACAGTCGCTCGGCCTTGGCCCGCACCTCATCAAGCGGCCGCCGCTTGCTGTCAAGATAGTGGTACTCAAACCGATAGGCCGGACCCAATGCTGCTTCAAGGCCCTGTTCGCAGCCCCGGGTCCAGGGAAACGCGGCATGGTAGCTGCTGATCGAGAGCACCTTCCAGGACGCTGACTCGGCTCCGAGGCCAATACCCGGCAGCAGCGTCAGCATCAGCAGACACCCCAGCAAGAATCCAGAGCGAGCGGTACAGACCGCGTTGTACTGCGTTGTCACCGAAGAATCCCTTGCGTCATCATCCCTTTACCGGCCCCGTAAACGAAAACAGCCCGCAAGTAGCGGGCTGTTGTTCAGGGCCGGGAAGGCAGGGCTTACATCATGCCCATGCCACCCATGCCGCCCATGCCGCCCATATCCGGGGCACCGGCGCCTTCTTCCGGCAGATCAGCAACCATCGCTTCGGTAGTGATCATCAGACCGGCAACGGAAGCGGCCGCCTGCAGCGCAGAACGGGTTACCTTGGCCGGGTCCAGAATACCCATTTCGATCATGTCGCCGTACTCACCGGTCGCGGCGTTGTAGCCGAAGTTTCCTTCGCCGGCCTTGACCTTGTCAACGACCACGGAACCTTCGTCACCGGCGTTGCTGGCGATCTGACGGATCGGCGCTTCCAGAGCACGCATCGCCAGAGCGATACCGACGTTCTGATCGTCATTCTCGCCTTTCACGTCGATGTGGGACAGGGCACGGATCAGGGCAACACCACCACCGGCAACCACACCTTCTTCGACGGCCGCACGGGTTGCGTGCAGAGCGTCTTCAACGCGGGCCTTCTTCTCTTTCATTTCGACTTCGGAGCCTGCGCCGACCTTGATCACGGCGACACCGCCGGCCAGCTTGGCCAGACGTTCCTGCAGTTTCTCGCGATCGTAGTCAGAAGAGGTGTTGTCGATCTCCTTGCGGATCTGCTCGACGCGGCCTTCGATATCCTGAGCCACACCGGCGCCATCAACGATGGTGGTGTTTTCCTTGGAGATGGAAACCTTCTTCGCCTGGCCCAGTTCAGCCAGAGTAGCCGCTTCCAGAGACAGACCGATCTCTTCGGAGATCACGGTCGCACCGGTCAGAACCGCGATGTCCTGCAGCATCGCCTTGCGACGATCACCGAAGCCCGGCGCCTTAACGGCAGCAACCTTCACGATACCGCGCATGTTGTTCACAACCAGAGTCGCC
>CAYWUD010000043.1:0-11903 GCA_964461355.1 uncultured Pseudomonadales bacterium
CTGGAGCATCTCGGTCTGATAGAGGGTGAGCAGCCGTTCAAGCTGGTGCGCGGCAACTCCATCGCCCATGCCTATCAGTATGTGCATACCGGCAATGCGGGCGTCGGCTTTGTCGCCGGCAGCCAGGTGATCGGTCAGACGGGCGCCACGGCCGTGGATCCTGAGCTTTATCATCCTCTGGAACAGGCATTGGTGCTGCTGAAGGAACGTCCCAATGCCGATGCGGCCCGGGCTTTTCTGAGCTGGCTCGACAGCGATGAGGCGCGCCGCATTATCACCCGTTTTGGTTATGGCCTGACCCGATAGTCCCCGTGTTCTCCTGCCGTTGGCATCTGGCGCCCTTGAGGGCGCCTTTTTTGTCGGTGCGGCCTGTCAGAGCGGGTTGACGTTGCCGTGCAGCAGGTAAATGCAGGGTTCCAGCTGGTCCAGATTGCCCTGCTGCAGGTGGCAGATTTCTGCGTGGGGCACCTGTGCGGCGCAGACGGCGGTGAACTCATCAAGCGCCGCGCGGCTGCGGAAGGGGATCACCAGGCGGCAGCCGGGCTTGAGGCGTTCGAGCAGCGGGCGCAGCCGGGATGCGGGCAGGTGGTCGGCGTTGCCGACAAACACGGCATCGGGGGGCGGCATCTGAGCAATCTGGTCCGTGAACGGCTCGGTGATCACCTGCAGATGGTCAACACGGTGGTTGCGTGCGTTGCGTGTGCACAGTTCGGCGTGTTGCGGATTTTCCTCGAAACAGATCACTTCGCCCTGATAGGCGATCTTGGCGGCTTCGATGCCCAGTGTCGCAGCGCCGGCGCCGATCTCCCAGACCCGGCTGTAGGGGGTGAGGTGCATCAGGCCGGTCGCCAGGGCACGTACGCTGCGGCGGCTGATACAGGCGCTGAGGGTATCGGGCAGCTGATAGTCGCGATCGTCACAGTGCATCGGGAAGCCGTTCCAGGGCAGGTGGCGCGGATGATCGAGCAGCATCACATTGAGCAGATCGAAATGATCATCGGCCAGCTCGGCCAGGGCTTCGAGCGTCCATTCGCTGATGCGCTCTTCCGGAGCCCCGAGACGCTCGGCGACCCAGACGCGCCAGCCGCGTTCGTGATAGGTCAGCAGATGGCGCGCGATACGTACCGGTGTATTGCTGGGCGAGGTCAGCAGACCGATCCGGCTGTGCAGCTGGATGCGGCTGACCAGCCCGGGGATCGAAGCGCGATGGGCATGCAGCAGCAGGGCCTGGCCCCATTCCAGCCCGACAGCGGCAAAGGCCTGCTGCAGCGCGGTGGGTGCGGGGATATAACGCAGCTTGCTGCTGGGCAGGCGACGGTTGAACCATTTGCCCATGCCATAGAAGAGCGGGTCGCCATCGGCCAGTACCACGACCGGGCCGGATTCTGCGCGGCGGATGATCTCGTCGATCCACAGGTGGATCGAACCGACCAGGGGCAGGCGGGCGCCCCTGAAGTCGGGGAACAGGGACAGGTGGCGGTCGCGACCGGCCAGCAGCGTGGCCTCGTGAATCAGGGGTAACAGCGCCGAATCCGGGTGCTTGCAGGCACCGAGTCCAATCAGGGTGATCAATCACGGCTCCTTGCTTGTATCCGTCTGGCTCCTGAGGTGTACTCTAGCGCGTTGCCCGCCAAAAAGCCTTGTTTAAAGCGCGGGCCTTCACCTGTTACCGCCGGTTTATGTGGGTCGGCATCATCCTCAAGAGAGCAGCAGTATGCGATTGGACAAACGGGTCAGCAACCAGACCGATTACAGCCGGAACGAGGTCAAGCGTCTGCTTCGGGCAGGCTTGATCGAGGTGAACGGGCTGCCGGCCACCAGTCCCAATCAGGCGGTCAGCGAGGAAGACGAGATCCTGGTCGATGGCCTGTCGCTGGGGATGCCCGGGCCGCGCTATCTGATGTTGCACAAGCCGCTCGGGGTGGTCTGTGCCCAGCGCGATGCCGAGCATCCGGTGGTGCAGGACTATCTGGATGAGCCGCGTCAGGACCAGCTGAATGTGGTCGGTCGGCTGGATATCGATACCAGCGGTCTGGTGCTGCTCAGTGACGATGGTCAGTGGGCGCACCGGGTCATGTCGCCGCGCCATCTGTGCCCGAAGGTCTACCGTGTATGCTGTGCGGACCCGATCGGTGCCGATGCGGTGGCGCGCTTTGCCGCGGGGGTTCAGCTCAATCAGGAGGAGGAGCTGACGCGACCCGCAGTGCTGGAGCTGATCAGCGACCATGAGGCCTGGCTGACCATCACCGAGGGCAAGTACCACCAGGTCAAACGGATGTTTGCGGCGATCGGCAACCGGGTGGTCGCGCTGCACCGTCACTCGATTGGCGGCGTAGTGCTGGATGCGGCGCTCGAACCCGGGGAATACCGCCCGCTGAGCGCCGACGAGGTGGCCAGAATTGCCGGTTAAGCGCTAGCGCTGTTCCGCTTCGCTCTGGCAGGAGAGGCAGAGCGGGGTTTCCGGGCGCGCCCTGAGGCGGGCCAGACCGATCGGCTCGCCGCAGTGGCGGCAGTAACCGAACTCATCCGGATCGGCGAGCGCCCGGCGGACCTGCTGCAGACGTCGGCGTGCCTGTTCCTGGGTGGCCTTGGCCATGCTCTGTTGCAGCAGGGCATCCTGACGGGATACACGGCCGAACGCCTGCTGATCGAGGGTGACGGGGGCGTCATTGTCACTGTCGAGCTGACGCTCCAGCGCCTCGGCCAGTTGCTGCAGTCGGCCCATCAGTAGTTGGCGTTCGCGGTTATCCAGAGGCGGGTTCATCCTTGCGCTTATCTCATATTTTGCCTGCCGATGATTAAACATGATGGATAACGGAGTGCGCAATGGAGTGCAGTGACAGACTACAGCGGTTTTTGCATGACCTGATGGAGGATAACTCCGCCTTTGAGGACGCCGATTTCACCGATATCAGCTGGTGCAACCACGAAGGTGAAAACGCCCTGCATATGGCTGTGTGCCAGCAGGAATACGCGGTGGCAGAGGAGCTGATTGCATTGGGGATCGACCTCAATGCGCGCGGTGACCTTGGTCGCACGCCGCTGCATGAGGCCGCCGCGCTGGGTGCCTTGGCGCTGGTCGAATTGCTGGTGGAATCGGGCGCCGATGTTTTTGCGCTGACGGAAGGGTATCCCCCGTTTACTCTGGCGCGTTTTGCGGATCAGGATGAGATCTGCCGCTATCTGGGTGCCGCCATGACAAAACAGCAGGATGCCGACGCTGCGGTATGGGCCAGAGCTCAGATCGCTTACCTACGCCGTGAGATCGCGCGGCTTGAGCGGCGTTACGGACTGCAGGGGCAGGAAGTATCGTCTGTGCGGTAGCGATTTGTCGTGCGCGCCAGAGGGGGCGCAGGTACGGCAGGGCGCCCTGTGCGCGGATTCGAGGCCATCAAAAAGGCCGTGCAGCGTGCTGCACGGCCCTGGTGTTCAATGACCGGGAGTTCAGTCGTTGACGTGGTAGTGCTTGATCCCCTCCGGGGTGGCCAGCAGCAGCAGGTCGGCGGAGCGGCGCGCAAAGAGGCCGTTGGTGACGACGCCGGTCAGCTGGTTGATGGACGCTTCGAGCCCCTTCGGATCGACGATGCTCATGTTCCAGACATCCAGAATCACGTTGCCGTTGTCGGTTACAACGCCTTCACGGTAGACCGGGTCGCCGCCGAGTTTGACCAGTTCACGGGCCACGTAGCTGCGGGCCATCGGGATCACTTCAACCGGCAGCGGAAACTGACCGAGTACGTCGACGTACTTGCTCTGGTCGGCAATGCAGATGAATTCCTGGGCCACCGCAGCGACGATCTTTTCGCGGGTCAGGGCGCCGCCGCCGCCCTTGATCAGGTTCAGGCGCGGATCGCTTTCGTCGGCACCGTCGATATAAAAGCGGATCTGGTCGACGCTGTTGAGATCGAAGACTTCGATGCCGTGCCCCTTCAGGCGTTCGGCAGAGGCTTCGGAGCTGGCTACGGCGCCGGCAAAGTCGTCGCGGTACCGGGCCAGTGCATCGATAAAGCAGTTGGCGGTAGAACCGGTACCGATGCCGAGAATCATGTCCGATTCCAGGTGCGGCAGGATGTATTCCAGAGCGGCCTGGGCAACCGCCTGTTTCAGCTCGTCTTGGGTCATGGGAATTCCTTGCTGGTGGAGGGGCAGGGCAATGGCGCAATTATAGCGGTGGCGGCACTGGGCATATAGGGGGAAGTTCCCTAGAATAGATCGGCTGGGCGCCGAACGGTGCCCCTATCCTGTCCCCCAGCTGTAAATCCGGATCACCCCATGCCCACCAGTTATATCCGCAAGATTCTCGATGCGCGCGTCTACGATGTGGCCGTCGAGACCCCGATCGATGAAGCACCCTTCCTGTCCGAGCGTCTCGGTAACCAGGTGCTGATCAAGCGTGAAGACCTGCAGCCGGTGTTTTCCTTCAAGATTCGGGGTGCCTATAACAAGGTGGCGCAGCTGACCGAAGAGCAGAAGGCTCGTGGCGTGATCGCCGCTTCGGCCGGTAACCATGCTCAGGGGCTGGCGCTGGCGGCACAGAAGCTGGGAATTCGCGCGGTGATCGTGATGCCCAAGACCACTCCGGATATCAAGGTGCGCGCGGTGCGCGCCCGGGGTGCCGAGGTGGTGTTGCATGGTGATGCCTTCGACGAAGCACAGACCTACGCGCTGAAGCTTGTTGAACAGCAGGGGCTGACCTATATCCACCCCTACGATGACCCGGATACCATTGCCGGTCAGGGTACGATTGCGATGGAGATTCTGCGTCAGCGCCCGGATCCGCTGGATGCGATCTTTATTCCGATCGGTGGTGGCGGCCTCATTGCCGGTATCTCGGCCTATATCAAGTATCTGCGTCCGGAAATCCGTATCGTCGGCGTCGAGTTCGAGGAATCGGCCTCGATGAAGGCGGCGCTGGAAGCCGGCGAGCGCGTTGTGCTGCCGACCGTGGGCATCTTTGCCGATGGTGTTGCGGTGGCGCAGGCGGGCGAGGAAACCTTCCGTATCTGTCAGAGCTGTGTCGACGAGGTGGTTACCGTCAATGCCGACGAAATCTGTGCGGCGGTCAAGGATATCTATGACGATACCCGTTCGATCAGTGAGCCGGCCGGTGCACTGGGGATTGCCGGCCTGAAGAAATATGTGCAGCGTGAAGGCGTCAGCGGCCAGACGCTGCTGGCGATCGACAGCGGGGCCAACGTCAACTTCGATCGTCTGCGTTATATCTCCGAGCGTGCCGAACTCGGCGAGCGCCGCGAGGCGATTCTGGCGGTCAATATTCCGGAACAGCCGGGCAGCTTCCGCACCTTCTGCAAGGCGCTCGGACGCCGTGCGATTACCGAATTCAACTACCGTTTCCATGATCCGAAACAGGCCAATATTTTCGTCGGGGTGCAGATCAATCCGGATCTGGAAAGCCGTGAGGATCTGATCGCGAAGCTTGAGGAAAAGGGCTTCCCGGTGGTCGATCTGACCGAAAACGAGATGGCCAAGCTGCATGTACGCTACATGGTCGGCGGGCATGCCGAGGCGGTGAGCGACGAGCAGGTGTATCGCTTCGAGTTCCCCGAGCGTCCGGGAGCACTGATGAACTTCCTCAACAAGCTCGGCGGGCGCTGGAATATCTCCATGTTCCACTACCGTAACCACGGTGCCGCCTATGGTCGTGTTGTGGTCGGCATGCAGGTGCCGGAGGCCGAAGCGACCGAGGCGCAAAGCTTTCTGGACGAGATCGGGTACCACTACTGGCCGGAAACCGATAACCCGGCCTACAGCGCGTTCCTTGGCTGAGGGACAGCGGCAGATGGCATATAAAAAACCGGAACGCATGTTCCGGTTTTTTATATGCAGCAAATGGGGGGTGGCCGCCTGATGAGCGTACAGTTCTGGCGCATTCTGCGGCCTGATGAACGATCGGTAGGTATCGCGGTCCTAGCTTCAACAGCCTCTATCGGATAACCGGTGACAGTATCCGGATGCCGTGCCGATGTGATCCCTGTCCGATTGTCGAATGAAATTTTTTTTTCAATGCAGTCATTTTTTGTGCTAAGTCACAGCGCAGAATTCCCCGCTTCGCCTAGACTTAACCGCGATTAAAAAACAACCTGACATGGCCGTATTCCGCATTGCACGGAAGAGGCCTTTTTTTGAGGAAAGCCATCATGCGTGTACGGCGTGGTCCAGACTTTTTGACCGCTCTGGTGTTTGTATTCGGCCTTGGTGTGGCCGCTACGGCCGCCGGCCAGTTGTTGTTCTGAACGCTCAGCAGCCGTAGTAGCAGCGATCGCTCTGGATGCCCTGCAGCGGGATATCCCAGCTGGCGATCGGTAGTCGCTCTACTTTCTGGCACTCATGGGCCAGTCCAATCAGGCGCGGTCGGCGCAGGCTTCCGCGTTCCAATTTGACCAGCGTACGGTCGTAAAACCCTCCTCCCATTCCCATCCGATTGCCCGCAGGATCAAAACCCACCAGCGGCAGCAGCACCAGATCCAGCGCCCAGAGTGGACGCAGGCGCCCGCGTTGACGCAGGGCTGGCTCGGGAATACCGAACCGATTCGCGCACAGGTGTGTGTGCTGATGCCAGGGATAAAACCAGAGTTCGCCGTGATTTAACGGATGCAGCACCGGCAGATAGAGCTGTTTGTGATGCTGGCGGCACCAGGCGATCAGATGAGCGGGATCGATTTCGCCGTCGTTGGCGAGATACAGGGCGATATGACGACTTTTGGTAAACCAGTGATGCTGGCGCAGGCCCTGCAGCAGTCGAATGCTGGCACGTTGCTGGGCGCTGGTGCTGAGTGCGCGACGACGGGCGCGTAATTGCTGGCGCAGGAGTTGGCGTTCGGACATGGTGGGTAGCGAGAATCTCCCCGGGCTGCCGCTGTCAATGTGGTCCTTGAACCCGAGGTTCAAGGTGGTGGCTGCTGGAATCCATCGGGCTTTCCGTACGAAACGGACCTGCACGCCAGAATTACCGAGGAGCCTCCTGGTTTTTTAACATCGGCTCAGGGACGTACGTGACTGGCGTACAGCCCAGGGAGCTGAGGTTGAGTATAACCGACCTCCCCGGAGGATGCATGGCTCGGGCCTATTCCGGGGTGCGCGGGATTGCCTGCTCGAGTTGCTGCAGCAGGCCCTGAATGCGAGCTTCTGCCTCGATCTTGTGGCGATCCTGCTGGTGACGGCTCTGAATCAGTTCATAAGCGATATTCAGTGCCGCCATCACGGCGATGCGCTCGACACCGATCGTCTTGCCGCCGGCGCGGATCTCGCGCATCTTGCGGTCGAGATACTGGGCGGACTCGAACAGCGCTTCGCGCTCCGAGGCCGGGGTGTGAATGCGGTATTCACGTCCGAGGATGGTGACCGCTGCGGTATTGATCGCGTCGCCGCTCATCGACTTTGCTCCAGTGCCCGCAGGCGGTTGATCATACTTTCCACTTTGCCACGTACCAGATCGTTCTTTTCGATCAGCTGGGCCCGTTCGCTACGCCAGTTCTGCTCAGAGGCCTGCAGGCGAGCGTTTTCCTGTTCCAGTTGGCGACAGCGGTCGATAAGCGACTGGATCTTGTCCTGAAGTGCGGGGTAGAGCTCGTTCATGGTGATAGCAGGGCTAGGCGGCCGATGCGCTTATATTAGATTTGCGCCTGACACCGGTCAATTTGCCACCGGATAAAATGGACAATAAAAGTAAGGAGTTAGCATCAGAGCACAGCCTGTTGTGCGCTTGGGGCCGCTGAGAGGCCAGCGGCGCTGCCGATGCGGCGAGGGGCGTGCGATACTAGGAAGGTTTCCGTTTCCAGAATGAATGAGGCCCGATGGTGGCGATCGATTTCGATGGTCTGTGTGACCTGTTTGTAGAACTGAACAATCAAAACTCGCCTGCCGAGGTGCATGGCCTTCTGGTCGGTCAGCTGTGCGCCGGTGCGCGGCCCAGCCCCAGTGGCTGGTTGCAGCTGGTCGGCGAGCAGTTCGATCTCGAGCCGCTGGGTGCCGATGCCAAACGCGCTCTGCTGGAACTGCTGGAAACCTCCGTGCGCCAGCTGGCCGGTGCCGAGCTTGATTTTGCCCTGCTGATTCCGGATGCCGAGGAGATTGTCAGTGCACGTGCCGAAGCCTTGGGACAGTGGTGTCAGGGTTTTCTGGCCGGTTTCGGTCTGGTGCCGCGTGAAGCGGGCGAGATTACCGACGAAGTCACGCAGATTCTCGAGGATCTGGCGCAGATCGCGTTGATTGATCATCAGGCTTTGGATGATGTCGACAGCCATGAGCTCGATCTGGCCGAGGTCAGCGAATACGTCCGTATGGCGGCCCTGATGCTGTTTGCCCAGTTTGCGCCGGAGCTCTCCGGTGATCCGGACGCTGTGGCGCCCACCACCGTGCACTGAGGCCCGTGATGTCGAGCGAACTGTTCAAGAACCGCCGCCATGAGCTGCTTGCGTCGCTGCCCGATGACGCGGTGCTGCTGCTGCCGGCGGCCAGCGAGCGGCTGCGTAATCGCGATTCGGAGTACCCGTTCCGCCAGCACAGCGACTTCTGGTACCTGACCGGTTTTGCCGAGCCCGATGCCCTGCTGGTGCTGGTGCCGGGGCGGTCCGAGGGCGCCGAGCTGTTGTTCTGTCGCCCCCGAGACCCGGCACAGGAGGTCTGGACCGGTTATCGCGTCGGGCCCGCAGGGGCCGTGGCCGATTATGGTTTCGATCAGGCCTTTGCACTGGAAGAACTTGAGACCCGTCTGCCTGATCTTCTGGCCGAGCGGCGCCAGCTGATCTACCCGGTCGGTGCCGATCAGGCCTTTGATGCACGCGTACTGGGCTGGTTGAACCGCGCCCGGGCCAAGGCGCGGCAGGGCATCAGTGCGCCGAGTGAACTGGTCGATCTGGCGCCGCTCGTGCACGAACGGCGCCTGTTCAAGGATGAGGCGGAGATCGCACTGCTGGCGCAGGCCGCCGAGATCAGTGCTGCGGGCCATCGCCGGGCGATGCGCGCCTGCCGCCCCGGTCTGTACGAATATCAGCTCGAAGCCGAACTGCTGCATGAATTCATGCGTCGAGGCGCCCGCTTCCCGGCCTACAACAGCATTGTTGCCTCTGGCGCCAACGCCTGTGTGCTGCACTACGTCGAGAATCAGCGTCAGCTGCAGCCGGGCGAACTGGTACTGATCGATGCCGGTGCCGAACTGGCCGGTTATGCCGGCGATATTACCCGGACCTTCCCGGTGGACGGGCGTTTTCAGGGACCGGCGCGGGATCTCTATGAAATTGTCCTCGAGGCCAACCGGCAGGCGATTCTGGCAGTGGCACCCGGGGTCAGCTTCGATGCGCCGCATCAGGCCGCATTGCAGGTGCTGACCCAAGGGCTGAAGGATCTGGGTATCCTTGCCGGCGAGGTCGACGGGCTGATCGAAGCCGAAGCCTACCGGCCCTATTACATGCATCGCACCGGCCACTGGCTGGGACTCGATGTGCATGATGTCGGCGGTTATCGCACCGGGGGCCACTGGCGCGACCTGCAGCCGGGGATGGTGCTGACCATCGAGCCCGGGCTTTATATCGCGCCGGATGCCGAGTGCGATGCGCGCTTTCGGGGTATCGGTATCCGCATCGAGGATGATCTTCTGGTGACGCGTCAGGGTGCACGGGTACTGACGGCGATGGTGCCGAAGGCGATCGACCAGATCGAGTCGCTGATGGCGGCCGATGAGGATCTCTGGGCCGCCTCGGAACTGGAGGTGAGTGATGACTGAGCCGGTCGGCGTACGCAGCGTCGATGTGCTGGTGGTGGGCGGCGGCATGGTGGGCGCCAGCCTGATTGCGGCGCTGCGCCATCATTGCCCCGAGCTGTCGCTGGCGCTGGTGGAGACGGCGGTCGCAACGCCCGAGTCTCCCAGTTTCGATGGCCGTGCCAGTGCCTTGGCATTCGGCAGTCGTCTGCTGCTGCAGGACTGGGGGCTGTGGTCAGCGCTTGCAGATCGGGTGACGCCGATCGACGAGATTCAGGTATCCGATCGCGGTCACTTCGGCACCACGCGCCTGCGCGCACCGGATGAAGGGGTACCGGCGCTCGGCTATGTGCTGGAAAACCGCGATCTGGGTCAGGCACTGCAGCAGTACCTGCAGGCGGATGAGGCCCTGTGCCGGCATCTGGGCGCGGCGGTTACCGCGTTGCAGTTTCATCAGGACCGGGTCACGGTCACCCTGAGTGATGAGCAGCCGCTCAACGCCCGCCTGCTGGTTCTGGCCGATGGCGGCCGCTCGGCACTGGCGCAGCAACTGGGCATTGCCCAGACGGTGCACGGGTACGGTACGCAGGCGCTGGTGACCTGGGTGGAACCGCGTCAGGCCCATGCCAACCGAGCCTTCGAGCGTTTTACCGATGAAGGGCCGATGGCGTTGCTGCCCCTGGCCGGACAGCGTATGGCGCTGGTCTGGACCATGGACCAGGCACAGGCAGAACGGCGCAGCCAGCTTGATCCTGCGGCTTTCCGGGTCGAGCTCGAAGCACGCTTCGGCGACCGTCTGGGGCGTTTTGTCGACTCGGGACCGGTGTCGCGTTATCCCCTGAGTCTGCGCCAGGCCAGCGAACAGGTCCGCAGCCGTCTGGTGGTGCTCGGCAATGCGGCTCACAACCTGCACCCGGTGGCCGGTCAGGGCTTCAACCTCTGTCTGCGCGACATTGATGCGCTGGCGCGGGAACTGCAGCGCGGGCTTGCCGCGCATGAAGCACTGGGCGCTCTGCCGCGCCTGCAGCGCTATCTGGCGCGTCAGCAGGCGGATCAGCAGCGCACCCGCCTAGCCAGTGATCTGCTGGCGCGCGGCTTCACCAGTCAGCAGCCCCTGTGGACGCTGGCGCGTAATCTCGGGCTGGTCGGGCTGGATCGCTGTCCGCCGCTCAAACATGTTTTTGCACGTCTGGCGATGGGACTGGAACCGCTTTAGACCGACGTCTGTACGCGACCTGGTCGGCGCTGGGGGATAGGTGCATTACAAATCTGTAATGTGCATATGGCAAAAAAGTTACGCTGTTTCATTGCGCAAACAATGCGAATCATTATCATTGTTAACGCTAATAATATTTCCCCGACTGGAGTGTTACCGATGAAACAAGCTTCCAAGTGGCTGTGCGGTTCCCTGATTCTGGGTACTGTTGCCGTTGCCAACCCGGCGCTGGCCACCTCTGCCGATACCCGCGAGCTGGTGATCTACTCGGCGCGTAACGACCATCTGGTCAAGCCGCTGTTCGATCTGTACAGCGAGGAAACCGGCACCCAGATCCGCTTTATCACCGACAAGGAAGCTCCGCTGCTGGCCCGTCTGCAGGCCGAAGGCGAAAACACTCCGGCGGACCTGCTGATTACCGTAGATGCCGGTAACCTCTGGCAGGCCAAGCAGATGGGCGTACTGCAGCCCTATGACGGTTCCACCATCAATGCCAACATCCCGGCGCATCTGCGTGATCCGGACAACTACTGGACCGGGCTGTCGGTCCGTGCGCGGACCATCGTGTACAACAGCGATGCGGTAAACCCGGATCAGCTCTCCACCTATGAAGCGCTGGCGAACGAAGACTGGAAAGGCAAGCTGTGTCTGCGTACCGCGAAGAAGGTCTACAACCAGTCGCTGGTCGCCACCCTGATCGAGCGCAAGGGCGTTGAAGAGACCGAAGCGCTGGTCAAGGGCTGGGTCGATAACCTCGCCGCGCCGGTATTCTCCAACGACACCCAGGCGATGGAAGCGGTCGCCGCCGGTCAGTGTGATGCCACCGTGGTCAACACCTAGTACTACGGCCGCCTGCAGAAGGACAACCCGAGCACCCCGCTGAAGCTGTTCTTCGCCAACCAGGAAACCAGCGGTACCCACGTCAACGTTTCCGGTGCCGGTATCACCAAGCATGCCAAGCACCCGGCC